>CAYPJK010000623.1:0-1388 GCA_964411025.1 uncultured Nevskia sp. | reverse complement strand
CGGCCTTGAAGGCGGCGAGGCAATGCGTCGAGCAGAAGTAGTAGGTGCGCCCGTCGCGCTCGGTGCTGCCCGCGCAGGCCGCCGGGTCCACCTCCATACCGCAAATGGGGTCTACGGCCATGGCGCCGTCTTCCTGCTTCATCCCTCGCCTCGCTGATGCATCGGTGTGCAGCCCCGACATCGGCGTCGGGGAATTCGAATATACTCCAGCCCCTCATTGCCTTCGTGTGCCGATTTCATGTCGAGTTTCATTCCCGACCGCCGGCCGCTGCCCCGACTGGTGGTCCTGCTCAGCATCGTATCGCTGCTCAACGACGCCGCCAGCGAGATGATCACGCCGCTGCTGCCCCTGGTGGTCGCCGGGTCCCTGGGCGGCGGGCCGCTCATCGTAAGCGCGATCGAGGGACTCGCCGAGGCGACCTCCAGCCTGCTCAAGCTGGCCTCCGGCTGGCTCACCGACCGGGGCTGGAGCCTGCGCTGGATGGTCTTCGGCGGCTACTCACTGTCGAACCTGGCGCGGCCGCTCATCGGTCTCGCCTCGGCCTGGGGCGGCGTCATGGCCTTGCGGTTTCTGGATCGGGCCGGGAAGGGGATACGCACCTCGCCGCGCGACGCCCTCATCTCCGCCGCGGTCGACAGCGCCGAGCGCGGCCGCGCATTCGGGTTTCATCGGGCCATGGATCATGGCGGCGCGATCGTCGGTCCGTTGCTGGCCTGGCCGCTGCTCGCGAGCGGCGTGTCCATCCAGAACGTCTTCCTGGCCTCCGCCGTCCCCGGGGTGCTGGTGCTGCTGGTCCTCTGGTATGCCCTGCCGGCACAACCCGCGGCACCCCCACCTGCGGTGGCGTGGCCACGCTGGTCGATCCTCGATCACCGGCTGCGAGGTCTGATCATCGCCGCCGCGGCACTGACGCTGTCCACCCTGCCCGAGGCGCTGCTGGTGCTGTGGGTGCATCAGGTGGGCGGCATCGAGACGCTGTGGGTGCCCGTGCTCTGGGCGGCCGCGCACGTCATCAAGGTTGTCCTCGCCTACGCCGCGGGGACGGTGTCCGATCGCGTCGGGCGCCTGCCGGTCGTCATCGCCGGCTGGTGCGCGCGCGTCCTCGTGCTGCTGGCCATCGCCGCCGGCGCCGCGGGCGTGGCGGCCGGGATCGCGCTGTTTCTCTTCTACGCGGCCGCGCTGTCGTGCACCGAGGCCGCCGAACGGGCCCTCATCGGAGACTTCGCGCCGGCGGATCAGAAGGGCACGGCATTCGGCGTATATCATTTCGTTTGCAGCGTATTGGCCCTGCCCAGCGCGGTGCTGTTCGGCTGGTTGTGGGAGAAGGTCGGCATCGCGACGGCGTTTACGGTCGCCGCCGCCGGCACGGTGATCGCGGCCCTGGCGC
>CAYPJK010000622.1:0-1830 GCA_964411025.1 uncultured Nevskia sp. | reverse complement strand
TCGACCTTGCCGGTGGTGACGAAGCGCTTGACCTGCGCCGCGGCAAAGGCAGTGTCGGTCTGGTGCTTGGTGCGCTGGATGTACAGCGAGCCGTCCGGGGCGTACTGCAGGTCGGGGTAGATTTCGCCGACCACCCGGATGCCCTGCTTGCGCGCGGCGACCGGCATGGCCGCATCGAGCGGCGCCGGCCAGTACAGCATGGGTTGGTCGGCGACCTGCACGATTGCCTCGGCCACGGCGGCGGCCAGGGCCTCGTCGGTACGCAGGACCGAATAGAACGCGCCGTGCGGCTTGATGTGGTGCAGGCGCTGGCCGTGCACCTTGAGTGCGGCCATCAGTGCGCCGGTCTGGTAGACCACGTAGGCGTGCGCATCGGCAGTGGTGATGTTCATGGCCCGGCGGCCGAAGCCGAGCAGATCCGGCAGGCCCGGGTGCGAACCGACGGTGACGCCGTGCTCGGCGGCGAGCTTGACCGTCGCCAGCATCGTCACCGGATCGCTGGCATGGAAACCGCACGCGACGTTGGCCGTGGTGATGCGCGGCATCATCGCTTCGTCGTTGCCCATGCGCCAGTTGCCGAAGCTCTCGCCCATGTCGCAGTTGATGTCCATCGACGTGATCATCGAATTCTCCCGGTCCGGCTGACCAAGCCGAAGTGTAGCGCCGGGGCAGGTGGGCGGCTACTTGCGCCCCGGCGGCGTGCGGGTGACGCGCTCGCCGGCGGCCGGGGCAGCGACTGCGCGAATGCCCTGGCGGTCGAGCAAGGTGACCAGTTCGCGGTACATCTGCTCGATACAGGCCACGAATTCGTCGGAGTAGCCGGCCGTCAGGTCGATCTGGCGCAGCGCACCGAGTCGCTGATCGAAGAAGATGGCGTCGCGAAAGTGATGGCAGAACACCGCCGGTGCCAGCGCATTGCCGTCGCTGCGTTGGGGTACCACCTGAGCGAGGCGTTGCTCGAGTTCGTGCCACACGCCGCGCAGGCGCGCCGCAATGTTCTCGACCGCTTCGGTCACCAGCAGGGTCGCGCGCAGATCGATCGACTCGAGCAATGACAACCCGCTGGTCTCGGGACCGCTGGCCGAAGGCCGCTCGTCGCCGAGATACGCCGCGATGCTCGGCAATGCTTCCTCGACGATGGCCTGTTCCATGCGGGCCCGGCAATGTGCCAGTTCGTGCAAGAGGGCGGTCGAGCGCTTGTGTTCGGGCGCCGCACGGGTGCTGGCCTGGATGCCGTGCAGGCTGTCGCTCAGGGCATCGAGGTAAGCCGCGATCGCCTTCGGGAGGTGCTGCCTGATGCTGGCCAGGCACAGCGAAGCAATCGCGTCCGCGGTCATTGCGGGCGGGGCGGGCGCCGCTTTGGCGGCGGTGGCGGCCGCTGGCGTGGGGCCGGCGGCGAGACTGCGCAAGGCGAGCAGTGCCGCCTCGTCGACCGCCACCAGTTGTGCGGCAATGCCGCGCGGGTCGCGCGCGTGCAGTCGGCCGTGGACCGAGACCCGCCGCGCCTCACCGCCGAACATGGCCTTGAAGATGATCAACAGGCCGGCGCCGGGGGTGGCCCAGCGCTCGTCGACCATGCCGGGCTGCCCGTCGAACGCGAGCCGCATGCCGTCCGGCCACCATTCGCGAATGATCATCGGCACGACCGACGGTGCCAGCCCGGCGACCAGCGCGCGGGCGCGCACGGCATGGCGTCCGGCAGTCGCCGGCGGCGACCGGCCGGCGGCCCCGCGACCAGTTCCCTGGGTCTCTGGCATCGGACGTTCCTCCTGGTCCGGCAAGCGGTGGCCAGCGTGCCACGGAGAGTCGCTTCCGGTCGGTCGGAGGCTA
>CAYPJK010000621.1:0-1834 GCA_964411025.1 uncultured Nevskia sp. | reverse complement strand
TACGGCGTGACGCCGGACGTGCTGACCTCGGCGAAAGGTCTCGGCGGCGGCTTCCCGATCGGTGCGATGCTGGCCACCGAGGCGGCGGCACAGGTGCTGGCCTTCGGCACCCACGGCTCGACCTACGGCGGCAACCCGCTGGCCTGCGCGGTCGGCGAAGCGGTGCTTGATCTGGTCAACACGCCGGCCGTGCTGAACGGCATTGGGCAGCGTGCCCAGCGGATCCGTGACGGCCTCGACGCCATCGGCCGCCGGTACGGCGTATTCGCGCCGAGCCGCGGCCTGGGCCTGCTGATCGGCGCGCCGATGAGCGATGCCTGGCGTGGCCGTGCCAAGGACATCGTCAACGCCGCGATGGCCCACGGCGTCTGGACCCTGGTGGCGGGACCGGACGTGCTGCGCCTGGCGCCGTCGCTGGTGATCAGCGAGGCCGACATCGCCGAGGGCCTGCGCCGGCTGGAAGCTGCGGTTGCCGGACTGGTCGGCATGCCGAGCGCCGCTGCGGCCTGAGTGCTGCTTCGTCGCCACGAAAAAGCCCGCCATTGGCGGGCTTTTTCGTGCAGTGCCGCTTAGCGGTTCAGCGTGTAGAGAACGCGCTCATTGCGCCAGTCCACCACCAGCCCGTCGGCGACGATCTCGGCGATCCGCGGCCCCTCCGCCAGCGGATCGCCTTCGCGGTAGCGCTTGCCGTTGACCAGCACGAAGCGGCGCTGCGGATCGGCGTTGTAGACGTGGACATCGACGGCCAGCGGCGGAAACTCCGCGCGATAGGCAGCCGGCATGTCCTTGAGCCGGCGCAGCCCGATCGGCGCGGCAGGCGGTGGCTCTTCGGCTGCCGTCGCAGCCGACGGCTGGCCTTCCGCAGCGGCATGGGGAGCCGTATCCGGCACCAAGGGTGGCGCCGCCGACGGGACGGCGGCCGACGAGGTGGCATCGGTTTCGACGGGCCGTGTCGGCGCGGGATCCAGCGTGATCGGTGCCGGGCCCGGCGCCGGTGCTGCGGACACGACGGCCGGCGCTTGCTGGGGTGCCGCTGGCTGCGCCGCCTGACGGTCCTGCGGCACCGACGGGGTGTACAACGTCGGTCCGGGTGCCACCGGCGAGGCCCGGGTATTGGCCGGCGGGTCGGTTTCGACGGGTACGAAATCGTTGTCGGTAGTGACCGGCACTTCCCCGGTCAGATCGTCGAGCGAGGCGATGCTGTCGCCATCCTCGATTCGCGCGCTGGACGGATCTTCCGCCGGTGGCGCGGCGGGTTCGACCACCGTTGGCGCGGCAACAGATTCAGGGGTTGCCACAGCAGGGACAGCGGCGGCAGGCGGCGTCTCCTTGCTGGCAGTGCGGAACCACAGCGCCGCCGCGGCCACCAGCAACGCTGCTGCAACGGCCAGCGCCGCGATCCAGCGCTGCCGCTGCGGCCGGGATTCCGGCAGCGGCGGCGGCGCGGCCACTTCATCCAGCGGCGCCGGTGCCTGGCCGAGCTTGCGCTCGCGCTCGGCCCGTTTCAGCGCGTCGAGGATCAGGCTCATGGCGCATCTCCCAGCGATGGCCAACCGGTGTTCGGTGTCAGGTTGGCCAGCAGCAGCAAGGTGCGGGCATCCGCCACGCCCTCGTCCGGCAGGCCATGGGCGACCTGAAAGCGCGACAGCTGGCTGCGCAGCTCGGGGCCGAAATTGGTCGGCAGCGCGCCGCTCAGCGTCTTGCCTTCGGCCTTGGCCAGCGCCTTGCGCAGCCAGACGACCGAATCGCCCTTGGTGGTCCGGTTGATCTGGCTTTCCGGGACCGGCCGCTGCCAGAGCAGCAGGAACTCGCCGCTCCACAGCGGATCGAGCAT
>CAYPJK010000620.1:290-1836 GCA_964411025.1 uncultured Nevskia sp. | reverse complement strand
GCTCGCGGTAGTCGAGCGGCGGCAGCTGCAGCGGCATCTCGGCGGCGAGCGCGAGCGGCAGCAGCGCCAGCAGGGCCAGCAGGGCCAGCGCGATCCGGTGCAGCGGCGGCAGGGCGGGCATCGGCTCGGTGCGGATCAAGGCCGTTCGCGGGTCGACGGCGGGCGGGCTCAGCCGCCGGCCAGCACCTGCTGCACGAACGGCAGGGTCGGCCGGCGCCGTGCGGCCAGCGCGGCGCGATCGATGCGCGCCAGCGCGGTCAGCAGGCTGGCGGTGTCGCGCGGCAGGTGGGTCAGCATCCAGTGAACGGTTTCGAACGGCAGATCCAGGCCGAGTCGCTGCGCGCGCGTCTTCAGCATCGCGGCATGGGCATCGTCATCGAGCGCGCGCAGCGGGAAGCTGGCGGCGGCGCAGAGCCGGGTTCGCAGATCCGGCAGCCGGGCGATTGCCAGCCGGTCGGGCGGCAGCGCCGCTGACAGCAGGCAACGGCCGCCGTGGCTCTTCACCGCATCCAGCAGGCGCAGCAGCGCCTGCGCCCAGTCGCGGTCCTGCAGCGGGGCGTCGACGTCGTCGACGCAGACCAGAACCATGGTAGCGAAGCCGTTCAGCACGGCCGGGTGCTCGGCCGCGAACGATGCCAGCGGCAGGTATGCGGCACGTGCACGGCGCGCCAGCGCATCGCGCGAGGTGGCCTGCAGCAGATGGGTCTTGCCGCAGCCATGGGGGCCGTGGATCAGCGTGGTGCCACCATCGCCTTCGCCCAGCTCGCGCAGCGCCGCCAGCGCCTGGGCATTCGGGCCAGCGTGAAAGTTGTCGAAGCTGGCGGCGTCCGGCAGTTGCACGGACAGCGGCAGTTGCTCGCCGATCACGGGAGCGCTTCGGATTCCGGTGCCGGCGGCGCGCTGTCGCCGGGGTCGAGGTACAGCGGGCTCCGGGCCCAGCGTTTCAGCGCATGGCGCACCAGGACGGCCAGCACCGCGGCGACCGGCAGCGCCACCAGCACGCCGACGAAGCCGAACAGCTGTCCGCCGGCCATGATCGCGAAGATCACCGCCACCGGATGCAGCCCGATCCGGTCGCCGACCAGCATCGGCGTCAGCACGCCGCCTTCCAGCATCTGGCCGACGGTGAACACCAGG
The DNA here is from genome assembly GCA_964411025.1 of uncultured Nevskia sp. Classification (GTDB taxonomy): domain Bacteria; phylum Pseudomonadota; class Gammaproteobacteria; order Nevskiales; family Nevskiaceae; genus Nevskia. The sequence continues at coordinate 699 of CAYPJK010000620.1, read as the reverse complement.
GTCACCCAGGCGACGCCCGTGATCGACTGCTCCTGCACCAGCATGGCGATGCTGGCGGCCAGCAGGCCACCGACGAAGCCCAGGTACGGCACGAAGCTGACCAAGCCGGACAGGATGCCGATCAGCAGCGCCACTTTCAGACCGACGATCCACAGCCCGAGCGAGTAGATCACCGCCAGCGCCAGCATCACCAGCAGCTGGCCGCGGATCAGCGCGCTGAGCACGTCGTCGGCTTCGCTGGCGAAGGCGATGCCCTGCGGCAGCAACCGGCGCGGAATCAGGTTGCGGACGCGCGCCACCATCCGGTCCCAGTCGCGCAGCAGGTAGAAGCTGACGATCGGGATCAGGAACAGGTTGGCGAGAAAGCCGAGTAGCGCCGGCGTCGAGCGGCCGACATAGCCGGCGATGA
>CAYPJK010000620.1:0-280 GCA_964411025.1 uncultured Nevskia sp. | reverse complement strand
CCCAGTTGGGAATGTTGTCGATCAGCGACAGCACCTGGGTCTGCAGCAGCGGGACGATCAGCAGCAGCGCCAGCACCGTGACCAGCGTGACCAGCACGAACAGGATGCAGACGGCGACGGTGCGCGACAGCCGATGGCGTTCCATGCGATCGACGATCGGATCGCCGATGTATGCGAACACGGCACCGACCGCGAACGGCGACAGGATCGGCGCCAGCAGGTACAGCAGCACCAGCAGCACGCCGATCAGCAGGTACCAGCCCCAGTGTTCGCGCATCAT
>CAYPJK010000619.1:0-1841 GCA_964411025.1 uncultured Nevskia sp. | reverse complement strand
GACAAGCGCGCCGTGGCGCTCGGCGCCAGCTACGGCGGCTACATGGTCAACTGGATCGCCGGCAACTGGGCGGAGCCGTGGAAGGCGCTGGTCAACCACGACGGCGTGTTCGACAACCGCTCGATGGCCTATTCCACCGAGGAACTGTGGTTCGACGAATGGGAACACGGCGGCACCCAGTTCGAGCGCCCGGCCGCCTACGAGCAGTTCAATCCGGTCAACCACGTGGCCAAGTGGAAGGTGCCGATGCTGGACGTGCAGGGCGGCATGGATTTCCGCATCCCGGTCGAGCAGGGCATCGCCACCTTCACGTCGCTGCAGCGGCGCGGCATCCCCAGCCAGCTGCTGCACTTCCCGGACGAGAACCACTGGGTGCTGAAACCCCAGAACTCGGTCCAGTGGCACGAAACCGTGCTGGCCTGGCTGAAGCGCTGGACGACGGAGTAGCCCCGGCCCGGTCGTCGCACCGTCTGCGGCGACCGGGGGCGAGCCCGTAGACGCGCCGGCGGGTGCCGGAAGCAGCGGCCGGTCGGTGACACTGCGGCTTTCCTGCCCGCCCCTGCCGCCATGCCGACCCCGCCGAAAGCCATCGACTGCTACTTCGATTTCATTTCGCCGTATGCGTATTTCGCGCTGCTGAAGCTCGAAGCCGTGCTGCCGGGCGATGTCGATATCCGCCTGCGGCCGCTGCTGTTCGCCGGACTGCTGAACCATCACGGCCACAAGGGGCCGGCGGAGATTCCGGCCAAGCGGATCTGGACCTACCAGTCGTGCACCTGGTCTGCTGCGCAGGCCGGCATTCCGTTCCGTTTCCCGGCGGCGCATCCGTTCAACCCGATTCCCTACCTGCGGCTGTGCCTGGCCGCCGGAGCGACCAAGGTGGCGACGCGGACGATCTTCGACGCGCTGTGGACCACGGGTGCCGATCCGGCCGACCCGGCGCAGGTCGCAGCGCTGGCGGGCCGCCTCGGCGTGCCGCTGGCGGCGCTCGAAACACCGGCCGTCAAGCAGCAGCTGCGCGACAACGGCGAAGCCGCCATCGCCGCCGGCGTGTTCGGCGTGCCGACCTTGGTGATCGACGGCCAGCTGTTCTGGGGCGTCGATGGCCTGGACTTCGCGATGGCCTGCCTGGCCGATCCTGCGCTGCTCGACAGCGCCGAGATGCGCCGGCTGGCGACGCTGCCGGCCGCCGCCAACCGGTTGCGCGCCGCGTCCGCCTGAATCGCCGCGCGCCGTCGGCGGCGATCAGCCGGCGGCGTCGCGCTCCATCAGCTTGACGATCGTGTGCAGGCTGCGGTTGTACGGCGTCGGCACGTTCAGCCGTTCGCCGGTCCGGACGATGTAGCCGTTCAGATGATCGATCTCGGTGGCGCGGCCGGCCGCCAGATCCTGCGCTGTCGACGACCGCTGGCTGGCCATGGTGTCGGCGATGTCGTCGATCGCCTGATGCGGATCGCGCAGGATCTTCACGCCCGCCGCTTCGGCGACCGCCACGCACTCCGCCGCCACCGCCCGCATCATCGCCAGCACCGGCGGCCGGTCGGCCAGATCCCGATAGGTGCGCTGGGAAATCGCCGATAGCGCGTTGAACGCGCAGTTGACGATCAGCTTGCCCCACTGCGCCGACAGCACGTCCGCCGACACCGTGGTCGGCACGCCGGCAGCCGCCAGAACGGCGGCGATGGCATCGCTGGCCGGCGACAGGCCGATCATCAGATCGCCCCGGCCGTGGTGGCGCACATGGCCGACCGCCGGCATCGCCACCGCCACATAGACCGCCGCCGGAATCACCGGCCGGCCGAGCACAGCCGCCAGCCGCTCGGCGTTGTCGACCCCGTTCT
>CAYPJK010000618.1:0-1844 GCA_964411025.1 uncultured Nevskia sp. | reverse complement strand
CTCGCACCTGGGCCGTCCGACCGAAGGCGAGTTCAAGCCGGCCGACACGCTGGCGCCGATCGCCACGCGGATGGGCGAATTGCTGGGCCAGCCGGTCAAGCTGGTGCAGAACTGGGTCGACGGCGGCTTCACCGTTGCCCCGGGCGAGGCCGTGCTGCACGAGAATTGCCGCGTCAACAAGGGCGAGAAGAAGAACAGCGACGAGCTGGCCACCAAGATGGCCGCGCTCTGCGACGTCTATGTCAACGATGCCTTCGGCACCGCGCACCGCGCCGAAGCGACCACCCATGCGCTGGCGCTGAAGGCCAAGGTCGCCTGCGCCGGGCCGCTGGTCGCGGCGGAACTGGAAGCCTTGGGTGCCGCGCTTGGCAACCCGAAGCGGCCGCTGGTGGCGATCGTCGGCGGCTCCAAGGTGTCGACCAAGCTGACCATCCTCGACGCGCTCGCCGACAAGGTCGACCAGCTGGTGGTGGGTGGCGGCATCGCCAACACCTTCATGCTGGCGGCCGGGCTGTCGATCGGCAAATCGCTGGCCGAAGCCGATCTGGTGCCGGAAGCGAAGCGGATCATCGACAAGCTGAAGGCGCGCGGCGCTTCGGTGCCGATTCCGACCGATGTGGTGACGGCCAAGGCGTTCTCGCCGACCGCCGAAGCGACAGTCAAGAAGGCGACCGACGTGGCGGCCGATGACTTGATCCTGGACATCGGCCCGGCTACCGCGAAGCAGCTGGCCGACATCATGGTCAGCGCCGGTACCATCGTCTGGAACGGCCCGCTTGGCGTGTTCGAGTTCGACCAGTTCGCCAACGGCACGAAGCTGCTGTCGGAAGCGATCGCGAAGTCCTCGGCGCTGTCGATCGCCGGCGGCGGCGACACGGTGGCGGCAATCGCCAAGTTCGGCATCGGCGAACAGGTTGGCTACATCTCGACCGCAGGCGGCGCCTTCCTCGAGTTCCTCGAAGGCAAGACCTTGCCGGCCGTCGCCGCACTCGAAGCGCGCGCCGAAGGCTGAGACGCTCGCGCAACAAGAAGGCGGCGACCGAGTGCCCCCGGTCGCCGCCTCGGGGTGCGACTTACTTCTTGTCCGTCGACGAGAACTTCGAATTGATCTCGGCGATGTAGGCATTGGCTTCGGCCACCGCCTTGTTGGCGGCCTCGGCGTGGGCGTTGGCGGCCGCCGTATTCACGGTGACGTAGTTCTTCACGCAGGCCTGATAGTTGTTCAGCGCGGCGTTGAAGGCATCCGCTTCCTTCTGCGACGCGAAAGCCTTGGCCACCGGCGGCTGCACGCAGGCGTGGGCCGGCGGTGCCGGGAACGGTTGCAGCTCGGTGAACGGGGTGAAGGTCACCAGGTTCGCCGGCGCCGAATCGGCCGGCTTCTCGCGCGGCTTGATGCGCGTGGCGCTGTCGCCAGACTGCGCGAGGGCGAGGGCAGGCGTCAGCAGCAGCGCGAACATCAGCTTGTTCATGTCGGTTTTCCTCAGCCGCGGCGCGGCTCGTCTCGGGGTCAGCCGCGATCCTAGCAAAGCCTTCGTCGGGGCGGCCGCGCGGGTCGTTCGGCTAAACTTCAGAGACACTTTTCCCTTATTCCGGATGGGCTTCCATGCGCTTCGAAGGTACGCAGGATTACGTTTCGACCGATGACCTGACGCTTGCCGTCAACGCTGCAGTGACCTTGCAGCGGCCGCTGCTGGTGAAGGGCGAGCCGGGCACCGGCAAGACCCGGCTGGCGGTGGAAGTCGCGAAGTCGCTGGGCATGCCGTATTTCGAGTGGCATGTGAAATCGACCACCAAGGCCCAGCAGGGCCTGTACGAGTACGACGCGGTGTCGCGCCTGCGCGATT
>CAYPJK010000617.1:0-1846 GCA_964411025.1 uncultured Nevskia sp. | reverse complement strand
AAGTCCGGGTCGCAGGCCAGTGCCGGCCAGCCCGCTTCGACGTATGCGGCATAGGCTTCCTTGAAGCCCTTCGGCGCGTTGACGACGCCGCTGGCCTTGTGGAGCGAGCAGCCTTCCTCGTCGCCGCTCTGGTTCAGCGGGAAGATGACTTCGCTGGCGAACTTGCCGGCTTCCTCGGTGATCGAGTTGATCGTGTCGGCATCGAGTTCGGCATGCTGCGGCATCGACTTCAGTTCCGCCTCGACGCCGAGCAGTTCATGAAGGACGAACTGCATGTCGCGCAGCGGTGCGTTGTACTGACCCATTGAGGTGTCTCCGGTTGAAATGAAATCCGTTGCTGCACTGCTTCCATACGGAACAGTACGGCGAGCGACGCGGAGTATGCCAAGAGCCGATGGCATCGGCTAGTCCATGCGACGAAAGGTGAACAAATGTTGTCGATCAGCCGACGTACGGTCGCGTACGGCGGTGCGACTCCCCGCACAAAGCCCTAGCGGCGACTTTCGCGGAGCGCCTGCTGCTCGATCTTGGTCAGCGCCACGCGATTGCGCAGGTACGCCGGCACCAGCGTCGCGGCGTCATGGCCAAGCCCGCGCGCATGCTCGTCAGCCGCCAGCGACAAGGCCGCTGCGGCATGCGGGTAGGCATCGGCATCGAGCTGCTTCGGGGCTTCCGGCAGCGCACCGAGCAGCGCGTCGCGATGCGCGCCCCAGCCGCTGCCGATGGCGACGAACGGCCCACCGGCCGGCACCGCGACCGCCGCCGCCGGACTGACGACCTCGTCCTGCACCGCCGTCGCTCGCCCATCGACCCGGCGGTAGGCGCCGAAATAGACCTCGTCCATGCGGGCATCGATGGCCGGCAGCGCGACGGCCTCGGGATCTGCGGCCAGCGCTGCCTGCGCCAGCATCGCCAGCGAGGTGACGCCGATCACCGGTCGATCAAGCCCGAGACACAAGCCCTTCACATAGCTGACACCGATCCGCACACCGGCAAAGCTGCCGGGCCCGATGCCGCAGACCAGTCCATCGAGCTGCCGCAGCGACAGGCCGGCCTCGGCCATCAACGCCGGCACCAGCAGCGGCAGCCGGGCGGCGTGCTCCCGGGTCACCACCGCATAGCGTTCGATGATCTCGCCGTCGAGCCAGAGTGCGGCGGACAGCGCCTCGGTCGCCGTGTCGATTGCCAGAAGCTTCATGCGCCGGAATCCGTTGCCATCACGATTGCAGGGGTCAGGCCGTGGCCTGGAATTCTTCACGCAGCCAGGCACAGGCCTCGGCCGGTTCCTTCAGCGCCGGGATCGGCGGCAGGCTGGCGACCACCTTGCGGCCGTAGCCCTTGCTGCGCAGCCTCGGATCGCAGAGCACCACCATGCCGCGGTCGCTGCGGTCACGGATCAGCCGGCCGACCCCCTGCCGCAGCGCGGTGATCGCGCTCGGCAGCTGCAGTTCGATGTACGGGTTGCCGCCGCGCTCGCGGATCAGCTTCAAGCGTGCCTCGAACACCGGATCGCCCGGCTGGTTGAACGGCAGCTTGTCGATCGCGACCAGCCGCAATGCGGCGCCCTTCACGTCGACGCCTTCCCAGAAGCTGGCGGTTGCCACCAGCACTCCGTTGCCGGCCTTGGCGAACTGATCAATCAGCGCGCTCTTGCCGGCCTCACCCTGCACGAACAGCGGGAACGGCAGCGCCGCACGCAGGCGTTCGGCGATCCGGTCCATCGCCCGGTAGCTGGTGCACAGCACGAAGGCGCCGCCGCCACTGGCCTCGATCAACGGCACCAGCGTGTCGGCAACGGCCGCGGAATAGGCCGGATCATTCGGGTCCGGCAGGCCGCGCGGCACAT
>CAYPJK010000616.1:0-1849 GCA_964411025.1 uncultured Nevskia sp. | reverse complement strand
GCCAGGAAGCGGAATTACAACTTAAGGCGGTACTCAGCGAACGAACTCGGCTCGCACAAGAACTCCACGACACCTTGGAGCAAAAGATGTCCTTGCACACCAGCCACTTGGCCTTGGCCCGCAGCAGCAGCGGCTCCGGGGTCTGGACATCGGCCGCCACCGTCAGGGTCACCGGCATCAGCACCTGCTCGGCGTAGCCGTAGTTGACGATCGGCCCGAGCGTTTCCCGATGCGGATACGGCCATTGCAGCGCGCCGGCGCTCAGACCGTCGGGCAGCGTCCAGCTGATGGACGTGGCCAGCCCGGAATCACCGGGGTTGCGCCAGTAGACGTGCCAGCCGGCCTCCGGCTGGAGACGCAGGGCCAGCGTCTGCTCGGCACCGGCGCGCAGCGCCGTGTTTTCGGCCACCAACTCGGCTTCGACATGGTCGGTCTTGACCGCCGCCGCATGGGCGAGCGGCATCTGCAGCAGCACGGCTGCGGCACAGGTGAGCAGGGGCGAAACAAGGCGCATGTCGGAATCCGGAACCAAAGGGTGCGCGGCAGTGTATGCAATCAGCCGCCGCTGCAAGGCGCTTGGCAGCACCAAGGGTCTGGTTGTCCAGATACACGGTATGCCAATGATTTCATTAAAATTCATCCATTTTTGAAAGGCGGCGTCGACGGTCTTCGCAACGGCTGGCAGCGGCCGCGGCCAGGGCATTGCCGGTTGGTCGCCGCCATTCGACCGGCACCCGCCACGCGCGTTCCCTGCCAATGGGATATGCGCTTACAACGTCGGCGCGCACCGCCGTCCGGCGACCGGCGGCGGCCGCCGCGGCTACGATGGGGCCACGGTTCCAACTGATTGCCGATCGAACGATGAATCCGAAACTGATGTTGATGCTGGGTGCTGCCTACGGCTTTGTCGGCGTTGCCTTCGGCGCCTTCGGCGCGCATGCGCTGCGCAGCCGGCTGACGCCGGATCAGCTGGCGGTCTGGCGCACGGCGGTGGAGTACCAGTTCTGGCATGCGCTGGCGCTGCTGGCGGTCGGCCTGCTGGCGCTGTCGCGGCCGGGGCCGCTGCTCAACGCGGCCGGATGGAGCTTCGCGATCGGCGTGCTGCTGTTCTCCGGCGGCCGGCTGCTGCTGACCCTGAGCGGCGTGCGGGGGCTGGGCGCCGTGACACCATTCGGCGGACTGCTGTTCCTGGTCGGCTGGGCGTTGCTGGTGGTGCATGCGGCGCGGAGCTGAAGCCGGCGGCCGCTACACTGCGCGGCCGTTCTGCCCACGAGTGGTCCACCCATGAAGCATTTTCTCGTCGAAAGCACCTATCTCGTTCCGCTGGCCACGCTGGAAGCCGTGCGCGGCGCGCATCGCGCCTACCTGCAGGCTGGTATTGATCAGGGCATCGTGCTCTGCGCCGGGCCACAGGCTTCAGGTGCCGGCGGCGTGATCCTGGTGCGCGGCGATTCGCAGGCCACCATCGAAGCGTTCTTCGCGTCCGATCCGTTCGTCCGGGAAGGCTGCGCCCGCTACCGCTACATCGAGTTCCGGCCGGTGCTGCACGCGCCGCTGCTGGCCGACTGGACCGGCGCGGCCTGAGTGCATCAGCGGCGCGGCGCTACTCGCGCGCCGCTTCCACCCAGCGGCCGCTGCCGGCGGCGGTGTCGATTGCCGTCGCCAACGCCCGTAACGCCGGTGGCGCATCGCTGCACCCGAGATCATGGTCGATCCGGCGCTGCCGGCCAGCGTCGGTGATGGTGATATGGACCGACGCCATGTCGGTCGCCGCCGCGCCGCAGCGCGGGTCATCGGGCGTGTAGCGACCGCGCAGCGCCGCATACGGCGGCTGTCGGAGTTGCACCCG
>CAYPJK010000615.1:0-1853 GCA_964411025.1 uncultured Nevskia sp. | reverse complement strand
CGGATGCGCCTGCTGCGCTGGCCGGCGCCAGCCTGTTGGCGCTGTACCGCGAAACGCTGTCGACCGCTGCCGAACGCGACGATGCCCGCCGGCTGATGCGGATGGCGCTGGAACCGCATGTGCCAAGGGCCTCGCTGCGGACTCCGGGCCTGCTGCGCGAGCTGCGGGCGCTGCGGCGGCCCGCCTGATATCGCGCCAGGCCTACCGTTCATATCTCCGCGTGTGCAGACGTGCGCACGCTGCGTCACGATCCGCTAGATTCACTTTTCTTCGACAACAGAGGTGACCATGCAAGACGTGTCCGCTGTGAGCCGCGCAAGGATCGCGCACCTGACGAATGCCGGCGGACGCCGGGGCGCGCGAGCGCTGGTGCTGGTGGCTGCGGGGCTGCTGGCCTCGGCGGCGCAAGCTGATTTCCTGTCGCCGATCCCGACCTACGGGGTCAACGGAACGGCCGTGTTCGGCGTCGGCAGCGGCTTCACGCTGCGCGACAGCGAACCGGGCGGCATCGTCGCAGCGGCGGTCGCCGACAGCACCGGCCGGCTCTACGTGCTGTACCGCGCCGTGCCGCCATCGGCCAGCGCCAGCCATCTTTACCTGGTCCGGCTCGACGCCAACGGCGCACTGGACAGCAGCTTCACCCGGGCGGACTTCGATCTGAGCAGTGCGTTCGACGACAACCTTGCGCTTGGCTTCGACGAGTCGCGCAGCCGCTTCTACCTGGTGACCTTGCCGCCGACGCTGACGGCCGGCTCCATTACCGTGTCGGCCCGCGATGCCGGCGGCTTGCGTGATCCGGCCTTCAACGGCGGCACCGATCTGACGATCACCCCGGACAAGCTGATCGACAACCGCTTCAGTCTCGCGGCTACGGTTGACCGGACTTCCGGTCGCCTGGTGCTGGCGGGTGCCTTCCTGAACGGCAGCGAACCGGACGCGGTGCTCGGCAACCTGCAGGCCTTCACCTACGCGGTGACGCCGGCCGGTGCGCTCGACACCACCTTCAACAGCACCGGCCTGCGCGAGCCGGTGGCACCGGTCTCGGCTTCCATCAGCTCGTCGCTCGGCTTTGGTGCGGCGTCGTCCGCCACCACCGGACGGGTGCTCAACTTCGGCAGCGGCAAAGTGTCTCCGTCGAGCTTCGTCGGCACCGTGTTCAGCGACAGCATCGATGGCGTGCCGACCAGCACCTTCGGCACCGAGGGGCTGGGCGTGATCGACATCCCCGCATCCACGCCCCCCGGTGACGGGCAGGCGAACCTCACCCAGCTGCTGTTCGGCCGCATCCTGCCGAGCGGAGTGACGCAGCTGATCGGCGTCAACGGCATCCTGCAGCTGGCCAGCCGCACCTATGTCACTGGCACCACCTCGGTGGCCGGCGTGCAGCTGACGCCGGAAGGCGTGCCCGATACCCGCTTCAAGGGCACCGGTATCTTCACCACACCGTTCGCGATCGGCCGCGCGCCGCCGACGGTGCTGTTCGCCGACGGCAGCTTCGCGTCGGTGTTCAAGTCCAGCTCGACCGAGATCTCGGTGCTGGCGGTCGAAGGCTTCAGCGTGTTCGCCGAAGACGGCACCACCGGCAGCCGAACAGGCTCAAGTCGATCGTGTTCCAGGTCACCGGGGGCGGGCCGGGCGGTACCACCGGTGGCCCGCCGGGCGGCAGCACCACGGGGGGCAGCACCGGCGGCGGCGCCACGACCGGCGGAACCACCACCGGTGGTGCCAGCAGCTCGGGTGGCGGCGGCGCGTTCGGCCTGTATGGTCTGGCGGGCCTGATGGTGGGTGGTCTGCTGCGTCGTCGTCGCGCGCTCGGCAGCGCACAGCGCGGCTGATCGCGGCGGATTGAAGGC
>CAYPJK010000614.1:0-1854 GCA_964411025.1 uncultured Nevskia sp. | reverse complement strand
CGCGCCCCGGCGAACCGGCCGGCTTCGCCCGCGTCGTGGCGGCGGCGCACGCCGCCGGGCTGGGCGTGATCGTCGCCTGGGTGCCGGCGCATTGTCCGGCGGATGCCCACGGTCTGCGCCGCTTCGACGGCACCGCGCTCTACGAGCACGAGGACCCGCGCGAGGGCTATCACCCGGACTGGAACACGCTGATCTACAACCACGGCCGGCCCGAGGTCCGCGGTTTCCTGATCGGCGCCGCCTTGCACGTCATCGAGCAATACGGCGTCGATGGCCTGCGGGTCGACGCGGTCGCCTCGATGCTGCATCGGGACTACTCGCGCAAGCCCGGCGAATGGATTCCGAACCGCTACGGCGGCCGCGAGAACCTGGAAGCGGTGGCCTTCGTTCGCGAGCTGAACACGGTGATCGCCGAGCGCTGCCCGGGTGCGATCGTGATCGCCGAGGAATCGACGTCCTGGCCCGGGGTCACCGCCGAGGTCGACCACGGTGGCCTGGGCTTTGCCTACAAGTGGAACATGGGCTGGATGCACGACACCTTGCAGTACATGGCGCGCGAGCCGGTGCACCGCCGTTTCCACCATGCCGACATCACCTTCGGGCTGATGTACGCCCACGCCGAAGCCTTCGTGCTGCCGTTGTCGCATGACGAGGTCGTGCACCTGAAGCGGGCGCTGGTCGCCAAGCTGCCGGGCGATGCCTGGCAGCGCCACGCCGGGCTGCGCGCCTACTACGGGCTGATGTGGGCCTATCCCGGCAAGAAGCTGCTGTTCATGGGCGGCGAGATTGCCCAGGAACGCGAGTGGAACCACGACCGCGAGCTTGACTGGTTCGGCCTCTGCGATCCGCTGAAGTCGGGGCTGCAGCGCTATGTCGCCGACCTGAACCAGCGCTACCGCACGCATCCGGCGCTGCATCTGGGGGACTGCGACGCGCGCGGCTTCCGCTGGGTGGTGGTCGACGACCACGCCAACAGCGTGTTCGCCTGGCTCAGGCTGGATCCGCGCGGCGAGCACCCGCCGCTGCTGGTCGTCTGCAACTTCACGCCCGCCGTGCTGCACGACTACCGGGTCGGCGTACCGATTCCTGGCGGTTGGCGGACCGTTTTGAATAGCGATGCCGCGACCTACGGCGGCAGCGGCGTCGGCAGCGACGACGAACTGCACGCCGAGCCGGAGCCGAGCCACGGCCAGCCGGCACACCTGGCGCTGACGGTGCCGCCGCTGGCCAGTCTGTGGCTGGAACCGGCGGCATGACCCGTCGCCTGGAAGCGGGCAGCCCGTATCCGCTGGGCGCGACCTGGGACGGCAGCGGTGTCAACTTCGCGGTGTTCTCGGCCCATGCCGACAAGATCGAGCTGTGCCTGTTCGACACCAGCGGCCGGCGTGAACTGGAGCGGCTGGCGCTGCCGGAATGCACGGATCAGGTCTGGCACGGCTACCTGCCGAACGCGCGGCTCGGCCAGCAGTACGGCTTCCGCGCGCACGGCCCCTACGACCCGCACCGTGGCCATCGATTCAATCCGCACAAGCTGCTGCTCGATCCCTATGCCCGGCGGCTGGCCGGCGCGCTGGCCTGGTCCGACGCGCTGTACGGCTACCGGCTCGGCTCGGCGAAGCACGATCTGTCCTATGACCGCCGCGACAGCGCCAGTTCGATGCCCAAGGCGGTGGTCAGCGAAACGCTGATGGAGTGGGGCGACGACCGGCCGCCGAACGTGCCGTGGTCGAAGACGGTGATCTACGAAGCCCATCTCCGCGGGCTGACCATGCTGCGCGGCGACCTGCGGACGCCGGAGCGCGGCACCTTCGCCGCCCTCGGCCATCCGGCGATGATCGACTACCTGGTGAAGCT
>CAYPJK010000613.1:0-1858 GCA_964411025.1 uncultured Nevskia sp. | reverse complement strand
AGAGATTTTCCTCAAGCTTTTCGAGGTCGAGCAGCTCGACCAGATCTTTCAGATGCGGATTCATGCGGCGCTAGTCTAGATTTTCTGGCGCGGAACCGCTGTGCCGCGGCACCCGCCTGCGCTGTTTTCCGGGTAGATGCGCGCGCGGCGGGCACAACCAGTGATACACATTTAGTATCACTGATCCGGCCGTGGAGGGATTTTTACCGCGAAAACACCCTCAGGCGGGTGACGCGGGATCGGCTCAGGTCAGGCGGGAATACGCGAGTCCGGCGACGGCGCAGATCGCCAGCACCCGCACCACGCCGAGGTCGTAGCGGAACAGCGCCACCATGGCACCCAAGCCCAGCAGCGCCGAGAACCACTCGAATGCGCCGCCGAATCCCTGCGGCCACAGCACGTGGAAAGCGAAGAACAGGGCCAGATTCAGAATCACGCCGACCACGGCGGCGGTGACGCCGGTGAGCGGCGCGGTGAGCCGCAGCTCGCCGTGCGTGCGCTCGACCCACGGGCCGCCGATGAGGATGAACAGGAACGAGGGCAGGAAGGTGAAGAACGTCGCCACGCACGCCGCGGCCACGCCGCTCCAGAACAGCGCGTCGGCGCCCAGCACCTGCTGCTGCCAGCCGCCGACAAAACCGACAAACGCCACCACCATGATCAGCGGGCCAGGCGTGGATTCGCCGAGGGCGAGACCGTCAATCATCTGCGACGCCGACAGCCAGCGATAGTCGAGCACCGCGGCCTGGGTGACGTACGGCAGCACGGCGTAGGCACCGCCGAACGTCAGCAGCGCGGCATTGGTAAAGAACCAGCCCATCTGCGTGAGCGTGCCGTGCCAGCCGTATGCCAGCGTCAGGGCACCGAGAACCGCGGCCCAGAGACCGAGGCCGATGACACCGATCAGGATCAATCGCGACCCTGAAAAAAGCGTATGAGGCAGCCGGGTGGCGTCATCGATCAGCGCGCGGCCGGAGTCCTGCGGCGCGGCCTCGTGCGCCGTGCCGCTGAAGTGTTCCGGCGCATGGCGGCCGCCCTGATAACCGATCACGCCGGCGGCGAGGATGATCAGCGGAAACGGCAGATGGAAGGCAAAAATGCCGATGAAGGCGGCGACTGCAATCCCCTGCAGCAAGGCATTTCGCAGCGCGCGTTTGCCGATGCGCCACGCGGCGTGCAGCACCAGCGCGGTGACCGCCGGCTTGATCCCGTAGAGCAGGCCTTCGACCCACGACACGTGGCCGAAGGCGAGGTAAATCCACGACAGGCCGATGAGGATCAACAGCGAAGGCAGCACGAACAGCGCGCCGGCGGCGAGACCGCCCTTGACGCCGTGCATCAACCAGCCGATGTAGGTCGCCAGCTGCTGCGCCTCCGGCCCCGGCAGCAGCATGCAGAAGTTGAGCGCGTGGAGGAAGCGGCGTTCGGAGATCCAGCGGCGCTTTTCCACCAGCTCGGTGTGCATCAGCGCGATCTGCCCGGCCGGGCCGCCGAAGCTGACGAAGCCGAGCTGCAGCCAGTAGCACAGGGCCGGGCCGAAGCCGACGGGCGCCGGCGCGGCATCCGCGGACGGGCGCACGACTAGAGACGCCCGCGGTTGATGTCCTGGCTCTGGGGCGAAACCGCGCGCCCGTCCAACAGCAGCCGGGTCTTCCTGGCGACGCGCAGCCCGGTTTTCGGGCGCGTGTCGGAAGTGAGCGTGAGTTCGACTTCGTCGCCGAGCTTCAGGCGCAGCGGCTCCAGCAGCGGCAGATACACCTGTTCCCAGTGCGTCGCTGGAGAGAACGGCGAGGTGCTGAGGGTGATGCCGGGCACCAGTTCGCATTCCCACCACAGGGCGAAGCCGTGCAGAACCGTG
>CAYPJK010000612.1:0-1858 GCA_964411025.1 uncultured Nevskia sp. | reverse complement strand
GGCCTCGTCGGGACGCAGCGGCCGCTCGGCGCGCACCGGGGGCTCGGAGCGGGTCGGCCGGGCGGCGCGCGGCGGGCGCGCCGAGAGATTGCCGGCCGCCGCCGCTGCGGCACGGCGTTCGGCATAGGTCGACGGCGGTGGCGCGACGCGGTCGAAGTCCCGGCGCGGGGCCGGCAACGGACGCGACGATGATCCGGCCGGCTCGACGCTGTAGCCGCGTGCCGGTGCAGCCACCGGTTCCGGCACCGGGTCGAGCAGCAGGTCGGCGTCGCCCTGCACCAGCTTGGCGAGCGCGGCAGCGACGTCGAGCATCTCCACGCCGCGCTCGGTCGCGAAGTCGGTGAGGATGGCCTTGAACGAATCGAGTTCGCCGCTTTCCAGCGACTCGGCGATCTTCTGCGTGAAACGGGCGATGCGCTGGGTGTTGACCGCTTCGATCGACGGCAGCTCCATCGGCGTGATCGGCTGGCGCGTGGCGCGCTCGATCAGCTTCAGCATGTGCCGCTCGCGCGGGGCGACGAACAGGATCGCTTCGCCCGAGCGGCCGGCGCGGCCGGTACGACCGATCCGGTGCACGTAGCTTTCGGTGTCGGTCGGGATGTCGTAGTTGAAGACGTGGCTGATGCGCTCCACATCCAGCCCGCGCGCGGCGACATCGGTAGCGACGACGATATCCAGCCGCCCGTCCTTCAGCCGGTTCACCGTGTGCTCGCGGGCGCGCTGCTCCATGTCGCCGTTGAGTGCGGCGACGTTGTAGCCGCGCGCTTCGAGCTTGTCGGCCAGTTCCTGGGTCGCGGCCTTGGTGCGCGCGAAGATGATCATGCCGTCGAAGCTTTCGGCTTCGAGGATGCGGGTCAGCGCATCGAGCTTGTTGTAGCCCGACACCAGCCAGTAGCGCTGGCGGATGTTGGTGGCGGTGGAGGTCTTCGACTTGATCGTGACCTCGGCCGGGTCCTTCAGATAGGTCTGCGCGATGCGCCGGATCACCGCCGGCATCGTTGCCGAGAACAGCGCCACCTGCCGCTGCGGCGGGGTTTCCTTGAGCACGTACTCGACGTCCTCGATGAAGCCCATGCGCAGCATCTCGTCGGCTTCGTCGAGCACCAGGCACTTGATCTGCGACAGATCCAGCGTGCCGCGCTTCATGTGATCCAGCACGCGGCCCGGCGTGCCGACCACCACGTGCACGCCGCGCCGCAGCGCCGACAGCTGCGGGCCGTAGCTCTGGCCGCCGTAGATCGGCAGCACGTGGAAGCCGGGAATCTTCGCCGCGTACTTCTGGAATGCCTCGGCGACCTGGATCGCCAGCTCGCGCGTTGGCGCCAGCACCAGCGCCTGCGGCGGCCGCTGCTCGGGATCGAGCCTGGACAGGATCGGCAGCGCGAACGCGGCGGTCTTGCCGGTGCCGGTCTGCGCCTGGCCCAGCACGTCGCGGCCGTCGAGCAGCTGCGGAATGGTGGCCGCCTGGATCGGCGACGGAGATTCGTAACCGACGGCATCGAGGGCGGCCAGCACGGCCTCCGACAAGGCGAGATCACGGAAAGTAACGGTGCCGTCGGCGACGGATTCGGACATGTCGATACCTGGGTAGGACACTCGTCGATGCGAGCGACCGGGGATGGAGGGGCGTTACGAACGCCCGAAACATCGCGGCACTCGAAAGACGCCATGATTTTACTCGCTTGCGGCCCTGCCCATTGCCGCGCGGCGCGCGCGGCGGCCTGCCACCGGCACCGCCGGTCAGCCCGGCTGCCTAGAATCCCGCACAGGCCAAGCCGGAGGATGGCGGATGCAACACGACGCGAAGACCGTCAGCGACTACCTCGACCAGGTGCCGGCCGAACGGCGCGCGGCGCTC
>CAYPJK010000611.1:0-1867 GCA_964411025.1 uncultured Nevskia sp. | reverse complement strand
CAGCCACCCAGACGCTGGGCGAGGGCTGGGTGTCGCAGGCCTTCCGGGGCTCGACGTTGGCCAGGGGCGCCGGCGTCGACGCCATCGTAGCCGACAGCAATTCGCTGCCGCTGACCGGGCCGTCGCTGCGCACCATCGTCATGCAGGACGCAGCGGCATTCCTGCGTCAGTCGCAGATGATGAAGGACACGCGCGGCGCGGCCGACGGCGGCAATCCGGCGCTGCGCCATCTGCTCAACGTCCGTCACGAAGTCAACGCGGCCGCCGTCGCCCTGCGCGACAGGCTGCGCGAAACACCGCAGCCTGCCGTCGCCTTCGATCAGGAAAACAACCTGCTCGGACGCGAGCTGGACCTCGCCACGCGACTGATCCTGGCGCGGCTGCCTATGGTCGCCATCAAGGTGGCACTGGGCGGGTTCGACACCCATGCCAACCAGGCGCCGATCCACGAGAGGCTGCTCGGCATCCTGGCAAGGAACCTCGCCACGCTGCGCGCGAATCTGATCAATTCAGGCCAGTGGAACGACGTGCTGGTGATGACCTACTCGGAGTTCGGGCGACGCGTCAGGCCCAACGCGAGCGCCGGTACCGACCATGGTGCGGCCGCGCCGATGCTGTTGATGGGTGGTGCCGTCAGGGGCGGCCTGCACGGCAGCCACCCTTCGCTGTCCGACCTGCAGGACGGCGACGTCGGCCACGGCTTCGACTTCCGCGCGGTGTTGTCGGCCGTGGCGCGGGACTGGTGGGGGCTGCAGCGCGACTTCGGCCTGCGCGACGCGCAACGGCCGGCCGTCATCAAGGGCTAGACGCGCCCCATCACCTCGTCGCGCACCGAGCCGCGCTCGGCCTCGATGCGGATGTACCAGATCAGCAGGCCGGCGATGATTTTGATCGTAACCGGCAGCACGATATAGACGATCACCAGGGCCGAGGTGCTGTATTCGCCCTTGGCCGGGTTGAAGCCCAGCATGGCGGCCACCGGCAGCGAGCCTGCCGCGCCGATCGCGGTGGCGAGCTTGGTGGCAAGCGCCCACAGCCCGAAATAGGTGCCGGTCTTGCCCTTGGTGTCGCCGCCCTCCGGCGAGTTGATGACGTCAGCCAGGATGGACGGCGGCAGGCCGTAGTCGGCGCCGATGCCCATGCCGGTGAACAGCGAGATCAGCAGGAACCAGTAGAAGTCGCCCGGACCCATGAAGATCGCCATCGACATGGCGACGGCGGTGAGGGCGATGCCGATGAACCACGCTACCGCCTTGCTGAAGCGCCGCGAGATCAGGAGCCACAGCGGCACCGAGGCGGCGCCGGCAACGAAATAGAGGAGCAGGATCAGGCCGGCCTGCAGCTTGCCGCCTTTCAGCACATGCTCGACATAGAACAGCATGACGGTCACGGCGACGCCCAATGCCGCACCGTTGACGACGAACACCAGCAGCAGGCGGCGGAACAGGCGGTTCTTCAGCGGCGCAAAGAAGGCGACGAACGGGTTGCGGCCGCCGTGGGTGACCGGTGGGTGGACCGACGGGCCGGCCCACAGGAACGTCGGCGTGGAGAACACGACCACGATGGGCAGGAACACCAGGCCCAGCATGGCGTAGCCAGGCTCCTCGCCCAGGCTGCCGGTGAGGATGGTCGGCAGCACGACCGCCACGGTGAAGCCCAAGAGGCCGAACACCTCGCGGCCCACGGTGACACGGGTCCGCTCGTTGTAGTCGTCGGTCAGCTCCGCGCCGTGCGCGTGGTAGCTGATCGACACGCCGGAGTAGCCGAGATGAACCAGCAGCAACGCGGCCACCAGCCAGGCCGCCATCAGCCCCTGGTCGCCGAGCCAGCCGATCGGCGGGTCGAACAGCATGTAGAAACCGCCGGC
>CAYPJK010000610.1:0-1869 GCA_964411025.1 uncultured Nevskia sp. | reverse complement strand
GCACCGCACCCCAGATGATGCCGGCGACGCCGAGCCACATCGCCACCGGCGCGATCTCCTGCGAGGCATGCGGGAACATCGGCACGCCGAAGCGCAGGATGCCGTAGGCGGCGGTCTTCAGCAGGATGCCGGCAAGGTCGACGGAACCGGCGGTCGGCGCCTGCGAGTGCGCGTCCGGAAGCCACGAATGGACGGGCACCACCGGCATCTTCACCGCGAAGGCGACGAAGAAGCCGAGCATCAGCCACCATTCCAGCTGCGCCGACATGGCCCCCGAACGGGTCCATGCGAGCAGTTCCGGGTAGCCGAAGCTGATCGTGCCGGTGCCCTGATAGTGCGCGAACACCAGCGCCAGGATCGCCAGCAGCATCAGCAGGCCGGAGGCCTGCGTGAAGATGAAGAACTTGGTCGCGGCGAACACGCGTCCCTTGCCGCCGGGAATGTTGTGGCCCCACAGCGCGATCAGGAAGTACATCGGCACCAGCATCATTTCCCAGAAAAAGAAGAACAGGAAAAGATCCATGGCGAGGAACACGCCGATGACCCCGGCCAAGTTCCACAGCAGATTCAGGTGGAAGAAGCCGACGTTACGCTGGACTTCATTCCATGAGCAGGCGATTGCCAGCACACCGATCAGGCCGGTCAGCACGATCAGCACCAGCGACAGGCCATCGAGCGCCAGATGAAAGCTGATGCCGAGGCGCGGAATCCAGTCGGCCTTGAACTCGGCGACCCATTGCGGGCTCGACGGATTCAGCAGGGTCTGCGTGTAGTCGCCGACGTGCCACAGGTACAGCGACATCAGCAGCACGATCGACATCGTGATCAGGCCGACCCAGCGCGGGAAGCCGCGGCCAAAACGCTCGCCCTGCCAGCACAGGAAGCCGCCGACGAACGGGATCACCATCAGCCAGACGAGGATCATGACAGCACCACCAGGGCGATGATCAGCACGGCGCCGCCGGCCATGCTGGCGGCATACCAGCGGATCTGGCCGGTCTGGGTGCGGGCCAGCAGGCCATTGAGGGCAGTCAGCGGTTGGGTGAGGCTCATGACGACGGTGTCGAAGGCGTCCTTGCGGGTGAGGTGCACGAAAAACATGAAGGGCTTCACGAACAGCCGGTCATACAGCCAGTCGAACCCGAAGGCGCTGAACCAGAACCGGGCGATCAGGCTGGCCGTCGGATTCTTGCCGAGGCCGGTCACGAAGCGGCGCTCGCCGAAGAACAGCAGATAGCCGATACCGACACCGAGCAGCGCGACGGCGCCCGACACCAGCGCAATCGTCGTGTGCAGGCTGTGCTCGGCATGCGGGCTGGCCGGCAGCACGGCATCGACCGGCGGGTGGATGAAGCCGCCGACCGCCGTCGACAGCGCGATCAGCGCCAGCAGCGGCAGGTTGTAGGAGACGCCGTGGCCAGCGTGCACGTCGGCATGGCCGTGGTACTTGCCGAAGAAGGTGATGAAGATCAGCCGCGCGGTGTAGATCGAGGTCAGGAAGGCGCCGAACAGCGCTGCGTAGAACAGCGCGTGATTGCCGCCGGCCCAGGCACCGATCAGGATCTCGTCCTTCGAGTAGAAGCCTGCGGTGACGTAAGGCAGCGCTGCCAGCGCGGCACCGCCGATCACGAAGCTCCAGAACGCCAGCGGCAATTTCTTGCGCAGCCCGCCCATGTGGAAGATGTTCTGCTCATGGTGGCAGCCGAGGATCACCGCCCCCGAGGCGAGGAACAGCAGCGCCTTGAAGAAGGCGTGTGTCATCAGATGGAAGATCGCCGCACTCCAGGCCCCGGCACCCAGCGCCAGGAACATGTAGCCGATCTGGCTCATCGTCGAGTAGGCCAGCACTCGCTTGATCGCGGTCTGCAC
>CAYPJK010000609.1:0-1873 GCA_964411025.1 uncultured Nevskia sp. | reverse complement strand
CGCCGAGCACGACGATCACCAGCACCGCCGGCAGGTTGAGCATGCCGCCATCGCCGGGCCCCTCGAGCAGGGTCTGGGGCAGGGCCAGGCCGGCCGCCGCCAGCGCGTTGTTGAAATAGCCGGACCAGCCGACCGCCACGGCCGAAATGGCCATGCCGTATTCCAGCATCAGGGCCCAGCCGATGAACCAGGCGAAGGCTTCGCCCAGCGCCGCGTAGGCATAGCCGTACGCGCTGCCGCAGCCGCCCACTGCGGCGGCCAGTTCGGCGTAGGCGAAAGCGCTGAAGGCGCAGGCGAAGCCGGCGATCACGAACGACAGCACCAGCGCCGGCCCGGCCTGGGTGGCCGCGGCGACCCCGGTCATGACGAACACACCCGCACCGACGATGGCGCCGATGCCGAGCATGATGAGGTCCAGCCGCCCGAGGGTGCGATGCAGTGCCGGGGTGTCGTCGGCGACGATCGGTTTCAGGCGCAGGCGGGCGAGGTTCATGCGATCACGCCAGGACGGCGGTCAGGTACAGCGCGTAGATACCGCCGCCGACGAACAGGTGCCATACCTGCAGATGCCCGCGGCGACTGACCAGGAACAGCCACAGGGTCGAACAGTAGCAGGCCAGCACGCTGCCGACGACCTCGGGCGAGGCCTGCCAGGGTGTGATGGTCAGGCCGATGGCCGGCAGCAGGCTGCCCTGGAAGACCATCGCGCCGGTGATGTTGCCGAAGGCCAGCGTATCCTTGCCGCGGCGGATCCACAGGATGCTGTTGACCTTCTCCGGCAGTTCGGTCGCGATCGGCACGATGAACAGTGCCAGCAGCAGTGCCGACACGCCGAACAGGGAGGACGCCTGCTCGACACCGTGCACGAAGCCCTTGGCCCCGGCGATCAGGAGGGCCAGACCCAACAGTACCTGCACCCCGGCCGTGACCGGATGGTGCGGCAGCTTGAGATAGCACAGGAACAGATCACGGTGCGCGCTGGTACCGTGACCCTCCTCGACCAGCTTGGCCGACGCACGCAAGGTGAGCATCACGTAGAGGAAATAGATCAGCACCAGCACGATGGCCACGCTGACCCGCAGCAGGGCCGCGTCGGCCGGCAGGAACAGGGCCGCCGCAGCGACGCCGAAGGCAACCAGGAAGAAGCTCAGGTCGCGGCGCAGGCCGGCCCGCTCGGGGCGCAGATGGCCGCTGGCGCCACGCCGCCCGGCGACCGAAGCCGCCATCAGGCAGAGGCTCAAGGTCGATAACATGAGCGGTGCACCGAGGATTGCGCCGACGCCGATTTCGGCATTGAGGTGGACGTCGGCGCTGCCGGCCAGCACTGCCACCAGCGGCACCATCGATTCAGGCATTGCCGTGCCGACCGCGGCGAACAGTGAGCCGGTCACGCCTTCCGAGATGCCCAGCCATTCACCGAGATGTTCCAGTGCGTTGGTGAAGATCTCCGCTGCGGCCAGGATGACCAGCAGCATCACCAGCAGTTCGAGCCACACCGGCATCGTCGACGTCTCCAGTCTAGTGAGCACACGAGTGACCGGCACGCGTGCGGCCGCGCACCAATCTCAGGCGCGTCTCGAGCCACCGGCACGACGGACCGCGGTATCCTACCAGTCCGCTGCGGTGGTCGCGACTCGCGGCCGTGCGCGGCCGGCGCCTGCTTCGGGTATAGTGGCGCCCGGTCGCACGGCCTGCCACAGAGCAGGCGCCGCGCGCGCCGATCCGTACACGCACGCCGTCTGCCAGCCGTGGAAAGCCTCACCCCTGCCGCCTGGATCACCCTGTGCACCGTGGCCGGCATCTTCGCCGCCTTCGCGCTCACGCGGCTCGCGCCCGACCTGATCATGATCTGCGCCCTGAGCATATTGCTGCT
>CAYPJK010000608.1:0-1892 GCA_964411025.1 uncultured Nevskia sp. | reverse complement strand
GACCCATGAAAAGGCGCACGACGCACTCAGCGATGTCGACGCCACCATCGCTGTCGCCCGGCGCCTTAAGCAGACCCAGCCAAGGCTGTTCGAACACGCGTTGCGCCTGCGCGACAAGAAGTTCGCCGCCAGCCTGCTGAACCTCACGACGATGGTGCCGGTCGTCCATGTGTCGTCGAAGATTCCGGCCGCCCGAGGCTGCATGGCGGTGATCGCGCCGATCGCGATGCACCCGACCAACAGCAACTGCGTGCTGACCTTCGATTTGTCCGCAGACCCGGACGAACTGCTGGAACTCGACGCCGACGACATCCGCGACCGCGTTTTCGCCTCTGGCGACGACCTGCCGGAAGGGGTCGAACGCCTGCCGCTGAAAGGGGTGCATCTGAACAAGTCTCCGATGCTGTCGCCGATCGCCACGCTCAGAGGCCCGGACGCCGAGCGCTGGGGGATTGATCTCGCCGCCTGCCATGCCCATCAGGCCCGGCTGCTGGCGGCAGGCGACGCCTTGCGGGAGAAGGTGCGTGAAGTGTTTACCCAGGAACCGCGCGACTGGGCCGATCCCGAGCTGTCGCTGTACGGCGGCTTCCTGCCCGATGCCGACAAGCCGCGTCTTGCGAAAGTACGCAATGCCGGCCCGGATACCATCGCCCGCCTGCACGGCAGCTTTGCCGATCCGCGCTATGACGAACTGCTGTTCCGCTACCGCGCCCGCCACTACCCGGACACGCTGGATGAGGACGAGCGCACCCGCTGGCAGGACTTCGTGGCCGGCAAGCTGCGCTATGACAGCGGCCTTGCCAGCCTGACCCTGAACGACTACCGCGAACGGGTGGCGATGCTCGCCGAACGCGAACGCGATCCGGCGAGGTTGCGGGTGCTGGCGCAGCTGGCGGTGTGGCCGGAGGAATCGGGGCTGGAGCGGCTGCTGCGCGGCTGAGCGACACCTCCGGGCGCGCCACGGTCGGCCCGAACCCCCGTGCCATAATTCCGGTCCGTTTCGACGCCTTCCGCACCGCCATGTCCCGCCGCATTCTCGTCACCAACGCCCTGCCCTACGCCAATGGCCCGCTGCATCTCGGTCACATGGTCGGCTACATCCAGGCGGACATCTGGGTGCGCTTCCAGCGCCTGTGCGGCCACGCGGTCACCTATGTCTGTGCCGACGATGCCCACGGCACGCCGATCATGCTGGCGGCCGAGAAAGCCGGCGTATCGCCGGAGGCCTTCATCGCCGGCATGCAGGCCTCGCATGCCGCCGATTTCGCGGCCTTCGGTGTCGCCTTCGACCACTACCACTCGACACACTCGGACGAGAACCGTCGGCTGTCGGAGTCGATCTACTCGAAGCTGAAGGCGGCCGGCTACATCGCCAGCCGCTCGATCGAGCAGGCCTTTGATCCGGTCAAGCAGATGTTCCTGCCGGATCGCTACATCAAGGGTGAATGCCCGAAGTGCGGCACGGCGGACCAGTACGGCGACAACTGCGAGCACTGCGGTGCCACCTACGGGCCGACCGACCTGAAGAACCCCAGGTCGGTGGTGTCCGGGGCGACGCCGGTGCTCAAGGACTCCGAGCATTACTTCTTCGAACTGTCGAAACTGCAGGCGGAGGTCGAGCAGTGGCTGGCGGCGGCCGATGTCCATTCCAGCGTCAAGTCCAAGCTCAAGGAATGGCTCGATGGCGGCCTGCGCGACTGGGACATTTCCCGCGATGCGCCCTACTTCGGCTTCGAAATCCCCGATGCACCGGGCAAGTACTTCTACGTCTGGCTCGACGCGCCGATCGGCTACTTCGCGAGCCTGGCCGCGCTGCTCGGCAACGATGAAGCCCAGCTGGCCAGCTTCATCGGCGCCGACTCCACGGCCGAGATGTGGCACTTCATCGGCAA
>CAYPJK010000607.1:0-1893 GCA_964411025.1 uncultured Nevskia sp. | reverse complement strand
GGGGAGGCCGGCTTTTTTTTGACCCCTGCTGCACACCACCCCGAGCGCCCCAGGCGCCCCGATACACCGCGAGGAGACACCATGAAGGACTACGGCAAGGCATTTCGCGTCGATGGCAAGGTCGCCCTGATCAGCGGCGGCGCCCGCGGCCTGGGCGCCGAAATGGCGATGGCGCTGGCCCAGCAGGGCGCGACCATTCTGGTCACCGACATCCTGGCCAAGGAAGGCAAGGCCACCGTCAAGGCGATCAAGGCGGCCGGCGGCACGGCCGAGTTCCTGACGCTCGACGTCGTCGACGAAGCGCAGTGGCAGAAGACCATCGCCAGCTGCATCAAGCGCTTTGGCGGCCTCGACATCCTGGTCAACAACGCCGGCATCGAACGCACGGCGCTGGTCACCGAATGCACGGTCGAAGAATTCCGCCGCATCCAGGACATCAACGTCACCGGCGTCTTCCTCGGCTGCAAGCACGCGGTCCGCGCGATGCGGCCCGGCGGCAAGTCCGGCCGCGGCGGCTCGATCATCAACCTGTCGTCGGTCGCGGGCCTGGTCGGCGTCACCGGGCTGGCGGCCTACAACGCCTCCAAGGGCGCCGTGCGCCTGCTGACCAAGTCGGTGGCGCTGGAATGCGCGCAGCTGAAGACCGGCATCCGCGTCAACTCGATTCACCCCGGTGTGGTCTGGACCGACATGGGCCGCGACCTGCTGACCCACTTCGCCGCCGCCGGCCTCGGCCCGGACGTCCCGGCTGTCGAAGCCGCCTTCCTCGCCGCCCACCCGATCGGCCACTTCGGCGCGCCGGACGACATTGCCAGCGCCGTGATCTACCTCGCCTCCGACGCCTCGAAATGGGTCACCGGTGCCGAGTTCGCGATCGACGGCGGCTACACGGCAGCCTGATTCATTCCCTGCTGCACGCGGTGCCCGGCTGCGGCAAGCTGCGCGTCCCGACACGCGCTTGCCGCAGCCCGAGACCCGCCCCGTGACCGCTTCCGAGACGCCATCCGCAACCCTGCCCGACGCCGCATCCGGTCCTGACACTCCACCGGAGACCGGCCCGGTCAACCGCCGTCTGGTGCTGGCCGAACGGCCGGTCGGCAAGCCGGGCCTGCAGCACTTCCGCGTCGAGCGGCTGACGATCCCCGCGCCCGCTCCCGGCGAAATCCTGCTGAAGACCGAATACCTGTCGCTCGATCCGTACATGCGCGGCCGGATGAACGCCAACGCCGGCTATGCCGAGCCGGTGGCGATCGGCGGTCTGATGGTCGGCCAGACGATCTCGCGGGTCACCGTGTCGCAGCACCCGGATTTCGCCGTCGGCGACCGCGTCGTCGCCGATGCCGGCTGGCAGGACTGGCTGCTGTCCGACGGCCGCGGCCTGCGCAAGCTTGATCCCTCGATGACCCAGCCCACGCTGGCGCTGTCGGCGCTGGGCATGCCGGGCTTGACCGCCTATGTCGGCCTGCTCGACATCGGCCAGCCGAAGCCCGGCGAAACGGTGGTCGTGGCGGCGGCCACCGGGCCGGTCGGCTCGGCGGTGGGCCAGATCGCCAAGCTCAAGGGCTGCCGGGTGGTCGGCATCGCCGGTGGCGATGAAAAATGCCAGATGGCGGTCGAGCAGTTCGGCTTCGATGCCTGCGTCAGCCACCACGACGACGAACTGCCGCGTCTGCTCGCCGAAGCCTGCCCGGACGGCATCGACATCTATTTCGAAAACACCGGCGGTGCGGCGTTCGAAGCCGCGCTGCCGCTGTTCAACGATCACGCCCGCATGCCGCTGTGCGGCCAGGTGGCGTGGGCCAATGCCACCAGCCTGCCGGCCGGTTACGACCTCACGCCGCGCGTCATGCGCGTGTTCCTGCATCGCCGCGTGCGCCTGCAGGGCTTCATCGT
>CAYPJK010000606.1:0-1911 GCA_964411025.1 uncultured Nevskia sp. | reverse complement strand
GGCGTATCGGTGAAGAACAGGCCGAACATCGAGCCGAGCTGCACGGTGGTGAATGGAATGCCGGCGGCCTTCGCTGCCGCATTCAGGCCCGCCAGGATCGCGGCGGTGGTCGCTTCGAGCTTTGCGTAGATCGCCGCGTCGTCGAGAGTCTTCAGCAATGCGATGCCCGCCGCCATCGCCAGCGGATTCCCGGACAGCGTGCCG
Organism: uncultured Nevskia sp.; assembly: GCA_964411025.1. Classification (GTDB taxonomy): domain Bacteria; phylum Pseudomonadota; class Gammaproteobacteria; order Nevskiales; family Nevskiaceae; genus Nevskia. The sequence continues at coordinate 1,707 of CAYPJK010000606.1, read as the reverse complement.
GCCTGGTAGACCGGCCCGGCCGGCGAGAGCTTCTGCATGATCTCGCGACGGCCGCCGAACGCGCCGACCGGCAGGCCGCCGCCGATGATCTTGCCGAGCGTGACCATGTCCGGCGTGATGCCGTAGACGCCGGCCGCGCCCTTCGGGCCGACGCGAAAGCCGGTCATCACCTCGTCGAAGATCAGCACCGCACCGTCGTCGCGGCACAGCCGCTGCAGGCCTTCGAGGAAGCCCGGCTTCGGCAGGATGCAGTTCATGTTGCCGGCCACCGGCTCGACGATCACGCAGGCGATCTGTCCGGCATTGGCCTTGAACAATGCCTCGACCGAGCCGAGGTCGTTGTAGTCGGCGGTCAGCGTGTGCTGGGCGAAATCGGACGGCACGCCGGGCGAGGTCGGCACCCCGAAAGTCAGCGCGCCGGAGCCGGCCTTGACCAGCAGCGAGTCGGAATGGCCGTGGTAGCAGCCCTCGAACTTCAGGATCTTGTCGCGGCCGGTGTAGCCGCGGGCCAGCCGCAGCGCGCTCATCGTCGCCTCGGTGCCCGACGAGCACAGCCGCACCTGTTCCAGCCCCGGCACCCGGGCGCAGAGCAGTTCGGCCATGGTGATTTCGGCTTCGGTCGGCGCGCCGTAGGACACGCCGATCTGGGCCTGCGCGACGATCGCATCGCGCACCACCGGGTGCTGGTGGCCGAGGATCATCGGGCCCCAGCTGCCGATGTAGTCGACGTAGGACCTGCCGTCGGCATCGGTGATGTACGCACCGCTGGCCGAGGCGATGAAGCGCGGCGTGCCGCCGACTGCGCGAAATGCGCGCACCGGCGAATTGACGCCGCCGGGGATCGAGGCCTGGGCACGTTCGAACAGCGCTTCGGAGCGGGTCATGCGGTCGTTTCCAGTCCTGGTCGTGGATCAGCGGGGCACTGCGGCGAACAGCGCGCAGTAGGCGCGGGCGCGGCGTTCGATGGCGGCCGGGTCGCCGGCCCCGAACAGGCCATCGACGGCGGCCAGCCAGTCGGCGCCGGCGGCGAGCAGCAGCGCGCCATTATCCGGCGTCACGCCGCCGATTGCGCAGATCGGCGCCGCAATCCGCTGGCGCGCCGCGACCAGCACCGAGGGATCGGCCGGCGGGGCGTCCGGCTTGGTGGTCGAGGCGAAGAAGCGGCCGAAGGCGACATAGCTAGCGCCGGCAGCCAGCGCGTGGTCGGCATGGTCCAGATCAGAGGCGCAGCTGGCGCCGATCAGGGCCGCCGGCCCGAGACCGGCCCGCGCCGCCTCCAGCCTGCCGTCGGACCGGCCCAAGTGGGCCCCATCGGCACCGATGGCGGCGGCCAGCGCCGCATCATCGTTGACGATGAGGCGGGCGCCGCCCGCGCGGCACAACGCCAGCAGCGCCTCGGCATTGCGCTGCCGCCGGTCCGGCGTGCTGGCCTTGTCGCGGTACTGCAGCAGCCGGGCACCGCCGGCGATCGCGGCGGCACAGGCCTCGAGCAGCCGTGCCGGATCGGCGGCGAGCGTGTCCGGCGTCACGGCATAGAGCAGGCGTTCGGTCATTGCGGAAGACGTCCGGGAATGCGGCGGCCGCGGCCGACGGCGACCTCGCGCGCCAGCGCCGCCTGGGTCCAGCGCTGGCCGGCAGCGATGGCCTCGTCCGCCGGGTCGCCCAGCGCAAGCCGGGCCGCGATGGCGCTTGCCAGCGTGCAACCGG
>CAYPJK010000605.1:0-1913 GCA_964411025.1 uncultured Nevskia sp. | reverse complement strand
TGCGGCTGTCGAAGTTCAACGAAGCGAAGCAGCGCTTGGACGAAGCCGATGCGCTGGCCGGGGTGCGCCGCTCGGCGATCGGCGAACTGGGCCTGCGCGCCCAGCTGGCGCGCGGCAGCTACCACTTCCAGCGGCTGGAGCTGGCGCCGGCGCTGGAGGCCTACAGCGCCGCCCAGGCGATCCAGCGCGCCGTGCAGCCCGACGACATCGCGCTGGCCGCCCATATCCGGCTGACCCTCGGCGATGCCCGGCTGCGGCTCGGCGAACCCGCCGCCGCGCAGGCCATCGCCCAGGAAATCCTGGCCGGCGATCCCTACACCGAAGCCAATGTCGGGCTGTCGACGCTCGGCACCGCGCGGCGCCTGCTCGGCAATGCGCTGCGCAATCTCGGCCGGCCGGCCGAGGGCATTCCGTACCTGCAGCAGGCGGTCGCCGATCACGAGAAGGCGCGCGGCCCGGACGACCAGTCGACGATCGCCGCGCTGTCCTCGCTCGGATATCTGTACAGCCTGGTCGGCGATGTCGAGCGGCGCGCCGGGATCCAGCGCGAGGTCTATGCCCGCAGCGTCCGCCGCTGGGGCGAGGCCAACCAGTACACGCTGGTCGAGCGGCTGAACCTGGGCGACGCCGAGCACGAGGTCGGCCGGCTGGCGGTGGCCGAACGGCATCTGGCGGCAGCGGTGCAGGGTCTGGTCAAGACCTCCGGCGAAGGCTCCAGCCTCGTCGATGCGGCGCGGTTCTCGCACGCCAGCGTGCTGCTGGCGCTGGGCCGGCACGGCGATGCGCTGGCGGTGCTGACGCCGGTGTCCAGCGGCCGGCTGGCCGGTGCGTCGGCCGATGCCAGCGGCGCCGGCAAGCTGGCGGCGCTGCGCGGGCAGGTGCTGATCGGCCTCGGCCGCCGTGACGAGGGTCGTGCCGAACTGCAGCAGGCGCTGGCGCTGCTGGGCGGAGAAGGGGCCGACGAAGCCGAGCTGGCACCGCTGCGCGCCCTGCTGGCCGGCCGCTGAGCCGGCGCGGCAGCGTGCTGTCACAAAAGCTTCATAAAACAGGCTTCTAGTAGGATTCCTCATTCCTTCATCGCGTTACCGCCCTGCATGACTGCCCTGCCGCCGTCGCCGCTGCCCACGTTCATCAACCGCGAGCTGTCGCTGCTCGAATTCAATCGCCGGGTGCTGGCGCAGGCGGAGGATGTCCGGGTGCCGCTGCTGGAGCGGCTGAAGTTCCTGTGCATCTCCTGCTCGAACCTCGACGAGTTCTTCGAGATCCGCGTGGCCGGTCTCAAGCAGATGGTCAAGGTCGGCGCCACCACGGTCGGCCCGGATGGCAATACGCCGACCGAGCTGCTGGCGGCGATCGCGGCTTCCGCGCATGCGCTGGTCGACGACCAGTACCGCGTGCTGAACGAGGTGCTGATCCCGGCGCTGGAAGCCGAGTCGATCCGCTTCCTGCGCCGCGCCAGCTGGTCGGCGGAGCAGGAGACCTGGCTGAAGGCCTACTTCGAGCACGAGGTGATGCCGGTGCTGTCGCCGATCGGGCTCGATCCGGCGCATCCGTTTCCGCGGATCATGAACAAGTCGCTGAACTTCATCGTCGGCCTCGATGGCCGCGATGCCTTCGGCCGGAACATCGGCTACGCCGTGGTGCAGGCCCCGCGCGCGCTGCCGCGGCTGATCCAGATTCCGGCCAGCGTGCCGGGCACCGGTCCGCACGATTTCGTGTTCCTGTCGAGCGTCATCCACGCCCAGGTCGGCCAGCTGTTTCCGGGGATGGAACCGAGCGGCTGCTACCAGTTCCGCGTCACCCGCAATTCCGACCTCTTGGTCGACGAGGCGGAAGCCTCGGACCTGCTGGAAGCGCTCGAAGACGAGCTGGAGCAACGCCAGTGGGGCGATACCGTGCGGCTGGAAGTGGCG
>CAYPJK010000604.1:0-1914 GCA_964411025.1 uncultured Nevskia sp. | reverse complement strand
GGCGTTGGGCTGCCGGCCGCAGACGTCGTCACGCACGTCTACCAGATCCAGAACATCTCGGCGGCGCAGCTGGTGCCGATCCTGCGGCCGCTGGTGCCGCAGTGGGGTCACCTCGCCGCTTACGCGCCGTCGAACATGCTGATCATCACCGACCGCGCCGCCAACGTGCTGCGTCTGGAGTCGATCATCAAGGAGATGGACCAGTCCGGCGATCGCGGCATCGAGATCGTCAAGCTGCAATACGCCGCGGCGGGCGAAGTGGTGCGCATCCTCACCACACTGACCCAGGCGGACAAGGCGGTCGACCCGGGCAGCAAGGCGCCTTCGGTGATCGCCGACGAGCGCTCCAACAGCGTGCTCATCAGCGGCGACAAGGCCGACCGTCAGCGCCTGCGCGACATCGCCAGCCAGCTCGACACCCAATTGACCGAGGACGGCGCCACCCAGGTCGTGTACCTGCGCTACGCCAACGCCGCGAATCTGGCCCCGATCCTCGAAGGCTATGCGCAGACCGCGGAGACCGCCGCACGTCCGGGCGCGACCGCCTCGACGCCGGCGGCACCGGTCTCGGCGGTCAGCAGCGACGGCAAGACCCGCATCGTCGCCGACAAGGACACCAACGCGCTGCTGATCACCTCCAACCCCAAGACCATGCGCGCGCTGCGCAACGTCATCGCGCAACTCGACATCAAGCGCGCGCAGGTGCTGGTGGAGACCATCATCGCCGAGGTCAGCGCGCAAAAGGCCTCGCAGCTGGGCATCGACTGGGCGGTGTACAACCCGGATGTCGGCGGCGCCACCGGTCTGCTCAACCCCGGCACCACCGGCGCCCTGACGGCGGGCGCCGCGCAATCCGGCAACACCCGCATCCTCGCCGCCGCCGCGGCGGCCATCGGCTCCGGCGGACTGACCGCCGCCACCGGCCTGTTCCGCAGCAATGACACCAGCTTTGGCGTGCTGGTCAAGGCGCTGCAGAGCGACGGCGACACCAATGTGCTGTCGACGCCGTCCATCGTCGCCACCGACAACGTGGAGTCCAAGATCTCGGTCGGTCAGGAAGTGCCCTTCCTCACCGGACAGTTCAGCAACACCGGCACCGGCAGCCTCGGCGGCGCGGTCAACCCGTTCCAGACCATCGAGCGCAAGGACGTCGGCCTGACCCTCGGCCTGACGCCGCAGATCAATGAAGGCAACGACGTGCAGATGAAGATCAACCTGGAGGTGTCGGACGTCTCCAGCGGCGCCGGCACCGTCGGCACCTCGAGCCTGGTCACCAACAAGCGCACCGTCACCACCACCGTCAGCGTCGAATCCGGGCAGGTGCTGGTGCTCGGCGGCCTGCTCGACGACCGCGTGCTGGACACCGAATCGGGCATCCCGCTGCTGTCGTCGCTGCCGCTGATCGGCTGGCTGTTCCAGTCGCGCTCGATCAACAAGCAGAAGCGCAACCTGATGGTCTTCATCCGGCCGGCGATCCTGACGCAGCGACTGGAGGCGGATTACTACACGCGGCGTAAATACGATTTCGTGCGCCAGGCACAGCAGGACGCGGTCAACACCACCAAGTCGACGCCGCTGTCCAACTCGCCGCAGCCGACCCTGCCGCCGTTCGACTCGATCCAGACCCAGCCGAAGCCGCCGGCCCCCGCCCCGGCACCGCTCAAGTAAACCCCGCGCGAGTCATGGACGCTGTCCTGCGCCGACCGCCGTTCGCGTTCGCCAAACGCCACGGCGTGGTGGTTACCGAAGACCACGGCAGCCACGTCGCCGTGGTCTGCCGGCCCGGGGCCGGGCTGGAGGCGATCCAGGAAATCCAGCGCTTCATGCGCAAGCCGGCGCGCCTGACGGTCGCCGCGGGCGTCGCCGATTTCGACAACCTGCTGGCGCGCACCTACGAGGGCCAGAGCACGGCGG
>CAYPJK010000603.1:0-1915 GCA_964411025.1 uncultured Nevskia sp. | reverse complement strand
TGATGGGGCCAGCGCCGACACCGCCGGCGCCGGCCGCAACCCCGGCAGGCGAAACGCCGCCAGCCGGGCCCGCCGGCGCGGTGGCGCCGGTGCCGGCCGAACCTAAAGCCTGAGTTTGCGAAAGATCATTTCCGGGATGCTCCGGATGATCTGCATGATCGGCCACCAGAACCACGGCGTGTAGAGCACGCCACGCTTCTGCTGGATGGCGCGGACGATCGCGCGCGCGACCTGCGCCGGTGTGGCCCACAGCGGTCCCTTGCGGAAGGCGGCGGTCATCGGCGTGTCGACAAAGCCGGGCTTGATCGTCAGCACCACGACGCCTTTCGGATGCAGGCGCTGGCGCAGGCCGCTGGTGAAGGCGGTGACGGCGGCCTTGGCCGCGCCGTAGACGTAGTTCGACTGCCGGCCGCGATCGCCGGCCACCGAGGAGATCACCGCGATGCAGCCGTGGCCCTGGGCCTCGAAGCGGTTGCCGAGCACGGTGCACAGCGCCATCTGGCTCAGCGCGTTGACGCGGAATTCGTCGGCCAGCAGCGCGATGCTGGCCTGCGCGGCGAGCTGATCGGTCAGCGTGCCGTGGGCGATCAGCGCCGTGTCCAGCCCGCCGAGACGGGCGTAAGCCGCGTCGACCAGCTGCGGATACTCGTCCAGCGCCCGGGCATCCATCCGCTGCGTGTCGACCTGCGATGCGCCGCGCAGCCGCAGGTCATCGGCGATCGCCGACAGGCGGTCACTGTCTCGGCCGACCAGAAACAGCGCTGCGCCGAGCGTGGCGAACTCGCGGGCGGTGGCCTCGGCGATCGCGGAGGTCGCGCCCATGATCAGGATTCGTCTCATGCCGTCGTGCTGCCGGTGACTCGCCGCCAGAACGACGACGAGAATTGGGGATCGATGTAGCGGGCGAAAGCCTGCCACTGCGGAAAGTACTGCTGGAACGCGGCGGCCGACATCCGGGCGTCCTTGGCCGGATACACCGCGCCGCCGGCGTCCAGGGTCAGCCGGTCGAGCGCATCAAGCAGCGCGAGCGTCGCTGTGCCGCGGTTCGGGAAATCCAGCGCGAGGGTCACGCCCGGGCGCGCGAATGACAGCAGACCGCGCGAGCGCTGCGCGCCGAAGGTCTTCAGCACCACCAGGAACGATCCGAGGCCGGAGGCGGCAATGCGCGCCAGCATGTCGTCCAGCACGGCTTCGGCGCCGGTGACCGGCAGCACGCACTGGTACTGGTAGAAGCCGCGCGGGCCGTACAGCCGGTTCCAGTCGGCAATGGCGTCGAGCGGATAGAAGAACGGCCGGTAGTGCCACAGCCGCTCGCGCGCCTGCGCGGCCGGGCGGTGGAAGTACAGCGTGTTGAAGGCGCGCAGGCTCAGGCGGTTGACCGCCGACATCGGCGGCGTGAACGGCAGCCGCAGCGCGCGGCCGGCGGTCTCCCGCTGTGGAGCGGCGACCGTCGCCGGCGCGTGGTTGGCGCGCATGAAGATGCCGCGCCCGCGCTTCTGACCGTTGGCCGCGCAGTCCAGCCAGGCGACGGTGTACGCGTAGTCGGGCTCGGAGCGGGCCGAGATCGCGAAGAACTCGGCAAGGCTGCCGAAGCGCAGGCTGTCGCCCCGGAGCCAGGGGCCACCGACGCGCTGCAGCTGCAGCCGGGCGCGGCGGATCAGTCCGGTCAGGCCCAGGCCGCCGATGGTGGCGTCGAACCAGTCGCGGTTCTCGTCCGGCGAGCACTGCAGCACCGTGCCATCGGAACGCAGCAGCTCGAAACCGAGCAGATGGTGGCCGAAGCTGCCGGCGCGGTGGTGGTTCTTGCCGTGCACGTCGTTGGCGATGCAGCCGCCGACGGTGACCCAGCGGGTGCCTGGCGTGACGGCCGGAAACCAGCCGTGCGGCAGCGCCAGCGCGATGATGGCGGCCAGCT
>CAYPJK010000602.1:0-1919 GCA_964411025.1 uncultured Nevskia sp. | reverse complement strand
ATGATGGCGACCGCGGCCCGCACCGCTGCCTGGATCGCTGCCGACGAGCGCATCGCCGATCTTTGCCTCGAAGCCGGAGCGGCACGCGCATGACCACGCTCGGAACCCAGCCGATGCGCCGCATCCGGCGCATCCACCTGCTCGGCATCGGCGGCTCCGGCATGGCCGGCATTGCCGAGGTGCTGATCAACCTCGGTTACCAGGTGTCCGGCTCGGACCTGAAGGAATCGGCCGCTACCCGCCGGCTGATCGCGCTCGGCGCGACGGTCGCCTATGGCCATGATGCCGGCCGGGTCGCCGATGTCGACGTCGTGGTGATCTCCACCGCGATCAAGGCCGACAACCCGGAACTGGCAGCGGCGCGCACGGCGCGGATTCCGGTGGTCCGTCGTGCCGAGATGCTCGCCGAGCTGATGCGCTTCCGCTATGGCGTCGCCGTCGCCGGCACCCACGGCAAGACCACGACGACGAGCCTCGTGGCCAGCGTGCTGGCCGAAGGCGGGCTCGACCCGACCTACGTGATCGGCGGCAAGCTCAAGAGTGCCGGCACCAACGCCAAGCTCGGCAGCGGCACCTATCTGGTCGCCGAAGCCGACGAGAGCGATGCCAGCTTCCTGCATCTGAACCCGATGATCGCGATCGTCACCAACATCGATGCCGATCACCTGGAAACCTATGGTGGTGATTTCCGCCGGCTGCGGGCGACCTTCATCGAATTCCTGCAGCGGTTGCCGTTCTACGGACTGGCGGTGATGTGCGCCGACGACGCCGAAGTGCGTGGCGTCATCGACGAGATCGGCCGTCCGGTGCTGACCTACGGCATCGACGAACCTGCCGACCTGCGCGCCGCCGATATCCGCTTCGAGGCCAACGGAGCGCATTTCAACGTGCTGCTGGCCGATGGCGCGGTCGAGCCGATGCACGTCAACCTGCCGGGCCGCCACAACGTGCTGAACGCGCTGGCCGCGATCGCCGTGGCCCGCGAACTGGGCGTGAGCTTCGATGCGATGCGTCGCGCGCTGTCGGAATTCCAGGGTGTCGGCCGGCGCTGCGAATCGCATGGCGACTGGCAGATTGGCGAGGCCACGGTGCGCATCGTCGATGACTACGGCCACCATCCGCGCGAGCTGAAGGTCACGTTCGACGCGATCCGCGGTGCCTATCCCGGCCGCCGACTGGTGGTGGCCTTCCAGCCGCATCGTTACAGCCGCACGCGCGACCTGTTCGACGATTTCTGCGCCGTGCTCACCGAAACCGATGCGCTGCTGCTGACCGAGGTCTATGCCGCTGGCGAAGCAGCGCTGCCCGATGCCGATGGCAGGGCATTGGCGCGCGGCATCCGGGCGCGTGGCAAGGTCGAGCCGGTGTTCGTCAAGACTGTCGCCGAAGCCCCGGCCGCGCTGGCCGCAATGGTGCGCGATGGCGATGTGCTGCTGACCGTCGGCGCCGGCGACATCGGCGGCCTCGCCGGCCTGCTGGCGCAGGCCTGGTCCGGAGTGACACCGTGATGGCCGAGCGCGCGCCCAGCCCCTGCCGCGGCCTGTTGCGGGCCGGCGAGCCGCTGTCGCGGCACACCAGCTGGCGCGTCGGAGGCCCGGCCGACCGCTACTTCGAGCCGGCCGATCGCGATGATCTGATCGCCTTCGTGCGCGCGCTGCCGAGCGGCGAGCCGCTGCTGTGGCTGGGTCTGGGTTCGAACCTGCTGGTTCGCGACGGCGGTTTTCGCGGCACGGTGATCGCACTGCACGGCGCGCTTGATGCGCTGCATGTCGACGCACCGGATCGCCTGTATGCCGAGGCCGGGCTGCACTGCGCGCGGCTGGCCAAGGTCGCCGAGCGCCAGCACCTCGCCGGGCTTGGCTACATGGCCGGCATACCGGGCACCGTGGGCGGTGCGCTGGCGATGAACGCAGGCGCCT
>CAYPJK010000601.1:0-1920 GCA_964411025.1 uncultured Nevskia sp. | reverse complement strand
GATGAGCTGAGGCAGCTGTGCGGCGTCGATGCGGGTGCCGGGCACGAGGTGCGTCTGCTCATCGCCGCGGCGCGTCAGGCTGGCGCGCTCGGTGCCAAGCTGACGGGAGCCGGCGGCGGTGGCGCTATTTTTGCGCTGCCGGCGCCGGGCTGTGAGGCGCAAGTGGCGGGCGCGTTGCGCAGCGCCGCCGCCGCCGCGGGCCTGACGGCTAGCGAGACGTTTGTGCTGCCCGTGAGCCAACACGGCTTGCAGATCGCCGCGGGATAGAGCGGGCCCAGGAGCGCGGCCATTCACGCCGGGTTCCCACCGCCTGCCACCAATGGTTTGGTGAACAAGCTGGCGGGGTAGTCGTTGTCGAACTGCAGGTGCTCGAGGATCTGCTCTGCCGCCATGCCGCCGATCGGGTTGCCGCTCATGTCGGCCGGGAAGAAGGTGCGGCGGCGTTCGCGCTTGATGCCGCCGATGCTGCGATAGTCACGCCACTTGCCGACCCATAACGTCTGCCGCAAGAACTCCGCGGTGATGTGACAGTGCACGCGATCGATGAGCCCAGTGCCGGCGTCGAAATAGACGACCAGCCAGTCGGCAGGAGCGGCGAGGCTGCCGGGATGCTCGACACGCACTTTTTCCCAACGCTGGTCGCCATCGCTCTCGGGCCCGACGTAGGTGAGCGCCGCCGGTCCTTCGGCCAGGATGAAGGGCAGACTGAACCAGTATGCACTGCTGATGCCGTGAAACTGGGTGAAGACGGTACGTGCTGGCTCGCTGACGGGCCGCCCGTCCTGCAGCATCCACCATTCGTCGCCGTCGAAGCCGAACAGGAGCTCCTCGCGCAGGCCGATCGATTCCATCCGTGTTCGCAGCCCCTGGTGCAGCGGCACTTTGTGCAGAAAAATGGTCTCCGAGGTGGCATTGCCCACGGGGTCAAACAGGGTGAGCGTCGAGATGAAACTGGCATCGCGGTGAGCGTTCCAGGTTTCCCAGCCACCCGCGGCGGTGATTGCGCGCGCCACCACACGCCCCGCCTGGTTGTCCGGGAGGGGCGCCGCCACATGGTCTTCGGCCCCGACCTGCGGCGGCGCCTCGGGCGCGGATCGGCAAGCCGCGGCGACACAACACACCAGGATGGCGAGCCGTTGCCGGCTGTGAGACTGTGGCCGGACGGCTTTCATGGTGCCCCGGCCGCCTCGATTGACTTGAGATAGCGGACGATGGCCTTGGCCTGCGCTTCGGTCAGTATGGTGCGGTAGTGTGGCATCGACGGCTTCTGCTCCGACAACATATGCCAGGTCGACGCACGCAATGCTTCGGGATCGCGCTGAGCGAAGTAGCGGCGGTCGAATACCGTGGTCGGCAAGCGTACGGCTTCGCCGAGGTCCTTGAGGCCGCGACCGTCGTCGCCATGGCAATTGGCGCAGTAGCGCGAGTATGTCGCAAAACCCGGCGACAGCAGACGCACAAAGGCCGCCAACGGCGGTGCTTCATCAGCCGAGACGCGCGGCGTCAACGCCGGCATCCCGGCGCGTCCGTGGCGTACCGCCTTCATGAGGGTGGGTTGCTTGATCTGCTTCTGGAATGCGGCGGCGCCGAGGTCGGGCGGCGGCTTGACTCCGGCCGGGAGCTTCTCCCGTGGCCGGCCAAAGACACCGTGACAACTGGCGCAGCGTGCGGCGTAGATGTCCCAGCCATGTCCGACCGTCTTCCAGTCGATCGACGGTAGGCGCTGCAGGTGCGCGACGAGAGCTTCGACGTCGGTGGCATGGGCGCGCAACGTCGCGGCATCGAGCTGCAAGGGCAGGGCATGGCCGTCGCGAATGCGTTGTACGAGCTCTTGGGTGCCATATCGTTGCAGAAACCCGCTGTGTAGATCGCGCGGCGGTTCGCTGAAGATCGCCGCGTCGGCTCCGTCACCGCGGCCGC
>CAYPJK010000600.1:0-1927 GCA_964411025.1 uncultured Nevskia sp. | reverse complement strand
CGCCCATCAGTACCGCCAGCAGGCTGGCGTTGCCGCCGGATTTCAGCAATTGACGACGATTCATGTTCATGGGGGTGTCCTTGGTGGTCGCGTGCGTGACGTGCGCTTACTTTTCTGGTGCGCCGGAAAGGATCCAGCCGACGATGGCTTTCAGCTCGTCGTCCTTCGGACCCGCTTGCGGTGGCATCGGAATCGGGCCCCAGGTACCCGCTCCGCCGGCGCGGACCTTGGCGATCAAGGCGGCCTCGGCAGCCTTGTCGGCCTTGTACTTGTCGGCCACTTCACGGAAGCCGGGACCGACCACCTTGTTGGCAACACCATGGCAGCCGAGGCAGCCGTACTTGGCGGCGCTGGCAGACGCCGCTGCAGCGTCGGCCTGCGCGGCGCCGGTCGTAAAGGAAAGGGCAGCGAGCATGGCGCTGGCGATCAGGGAACGACGGATCATCGAGAAGCTCCAGAGTTCAGGCGACGGCTTCATTCGGCCGCCGCACCATTGAGAATCCACTGCACGATGGCTGTGGTGTCAGCATCGGAAAGGCCGGCCTGCGGCGGCATCGGAATATCGCCCCAGACGCCGGCACCACCTGCCTTGACCTTGGCTTCCAGCTTTTTCTGGGCGGCGGTGTCGTTCTTGTACTTGCCGGCGACATCCGTGAATCCGGGGCCGACGACCTTGTTCGCCAGCCCGTGACAGGCGAGACAGCCCTTGCCTTCGGCGAGCTTCTTGGTCGTGGCCGCAGCTGAAACTGCCTTGGCGGCCACCTAGATCGGTGCGGTGGCACCACTGCCGGCGGCGACTTCGGTATTGGCGCCGCGCACCGGGCCCCAATCGCGGCTCTGCAGCGCAAGATTGCCGTGCGCGTTGCGAGCGAAGTCGGGGAGGAACGAACTGATTGCGGCGGTCTTTGCACAGTCCTTCATGCAGGCCACGGCGATGACGTCCGACTTGCCCTTGCGGTTCCACAGGCCTGGAAATTCGACCATGCCGTTACGGTTGGGCATCCGCTTCTGCACCTCGCGGATCGAGTTCTGGTCGAGCGTGAAATCGGCCGGCACGATGTCACTGAGGTTCAGCAGGTACGCCACGGCGGCGTAGACCTCATTGGTCGACAGCGACTGCGGCGCGTTCCACGGCATCGCCCGGTTGATGTAGTCCCAGAGGGTCGAGACCGTCGGGCTCATCGACAATGCAGTGCGGGTAGGCGAATCACTCGCAAGGGTCGCCGATCGGCCGGTTTCCAGATCCTTCTTCGTGACCCCACCGACCAGCGGGGCGAAGACCGAGTTGGACTCACCGAACGAGCCATGGCAGCTCGCACACTTGGCTTCCCACAGCACTTCGCCCTCGGCGACGGTGCCAGAACCGGACGGCAGACCCGTGAAGTCCGGCCGCACGTCGATATCCCAAGCCTTAATTTCATCCGGCGTGGCGGCACGCCCAACGCCGTCCATCGCGATGCCGGACATCGGCAGCAAGGCAGCAAATGCAAGTGCGAGGCGCATGGCGCGATCAGGCGATCTGGACATTGAACACCTCGCCGGTCTCGGTGACCTTCCAGGTCTGGATGGCATTGTTGTGATAGACCATGCGAGTGCCGCGGACTTCGCGGAGCTGGCGCATCTGCGGTTGCACGTAACCGGTTTCGTCGATGGCGCGGCTTTGCAGCAGTGCCGGGCCACCGTCCCATTTCCAGGGAAGCTGGAAGCGGGTCAGGGCCTTGTCGAGGACCAGCGAACCGAGGTTCGCGGTCTGCCAGTTGCGGCCACCATCAACAGAAACATCGACGCGCTTGATCTTGCCTCGGCCTGACCAGGCCAGCCCGGTGATCGTGTGCTGACCTTTGTCGAGAATCACCTGGCCGCCAGACGGCGAGGTGATCACCGACTTCGCTTCCTGCACCGGCGTGCACTGGCGCGTGGTGCCGTC
>CAYPJK010000599.1:0-1927 GCA_964411025.1 uncultured Nevskia sp. | reverse complement strand
GGATGCGGCGCCGCTGCCCGGTGGCTCGGACAGGCCGCCTCCCGGGGCGGCCGGCGCCGGCGTCGCGGGCGGCTCCTGCAAGCCGCCGCTGCTGCCCGGAGGCTCCTGCAGGCCGCCAGCGTTGGGCGGCTCCTGCAGGCCCGACGAACTGCCGGACGGCGTGGCGTCGCCGATGCGCTGCAGCGTCGAGGCGGCCTCGACCGGCAGCGGGGCCGTCGCGCTGCGGTAGCTCCAGGCCGCGACCACGACGAACAGCAGCGCCGGCAGCAGGGCCACGAACAGCTGCCGCAACAGGTAGCCGGTGTCGACGCCGTGGTTGCGCTGACCCTTCAGCGCGCCGATCAGCACCGGCAGCGCCCGCCGGACCTGGGTCGCACCGGCCTGCACCAGCTTCGGCGGCAGCGGCACGAAGCGTTGCTCCGCCGTCAGCGGCGGCATCAGCGCCGGCTTCAGCTTGGCCAGGACGATCACGTAGACGATGTACAGGCCGGCCAGCATCAGCCCGGGAAAGAAGGCCCCCGCATAGAGCTGCACCACCGACACGCCGGCGGTCGCGCCATAGACGATCAGCAGCACCGACGGCGGGATCAGGATGCCCAGGCAGCCGCCGGCCGTGATGGCTCCGGCCGAGACGCGCACGTCGTAGCCACCGCGCAGCATCTGCGGCAGTGCCAGCAGGCCCATCAGCGTGACCACGGCGCCGACGATGCCGGTCGCCGTGGCGAACACCGCACAGGTCACGAGCGTGGCCACCGCCAGCGAGCCCGGCACGCGCGCCAGCGACAGGTGCAGGCTCTTGAACAGCTTCTCGATCAGGTTGGCCCGCTCGACCAGGTAGCCCATGAAGACGAACAGCGGGATCGAGATGAGCACGTCGTTGCCCATCACCGAGAAGGCACGCTGCACCATCAGGTCCAGCGTCTGCTTCATCGCGCCGCCGGCGCTCTGCCCGCCCGAGTGGTAGGCGAAGTAGGCGAACAGCATGCCCATGCCCATCAGCGTGAAGGCGGTGGGGAAGCCCAGCATGATGGCCACGACCACCAGCGACAGCATCAGCAGGCCGTAGTGGCCGTTGGTCATGGTGGGCACGCTCAGCACCATGCCTGCCGCCGCGGCGACGATCAGCCCCATCAGGATGAAGCCGAACCAGAGTTCCTTGCGCAGCTTCATGCCTGGCCGCCCTTCTTGACGACGTACTTGTCGAGGGCCTCGATGTCCTCGTCCTTCACGTGCACCATCTCCTTGAGCTTGTCGACGTCGACCTCCTCGACGTCCTCCTCGCGCGAGGGCCATTCACCGTCGCGCAGGCAGATCACGCAGCGGATGATCTCCACGATGCCCTGCAGCAGCATCACCGCACCGGCCAGCGGGATCACGAACTTGAAGGGGTAGACCGGGATCGGGTCGGCGTTGAAGGTCTGCTCGCGGATCGCCAGCGAGTCGTTGAAGTAGGCCCAGCCGGCCCAGGTCAGTGCGATCAGGCCCGGCAGGAAGAACACGATGTAAAGCACCAGGTCGATCGTCGCCTGGGTGCGCGGCCGAAAGAAGCCGTAGAGCACGTCGCCGCGCACATGGCCGGCCTTGCTGAGCGTGTAGGCCCCGGCGCACATGAACAACGTGCCGTACAGCATGATCTGGGCGTCCAGCACCCAGCCGTGCGGCTTGTTCAGCGCGTAGCGGGAGAACACCTCCCAGGTGATCAGCAGGGTCAGTCCGACCACGGACCACGCGAACAGCTTGCCGAACCAGGTGGAGAAGCGGTCGACCGCCAGCAGCAGTTTCTGCATTCGAGTTCCTCAAACAGCACAAGGGCGCCTTGCGGCGCCCCTGTCCTTCGTCGACGGCGGCGCCGCCGATTCTTGCTCAGCCCTTGCGGAAGTAGTGGTTCCAGGCCATCTTGAAGTCGACCAGGTAGTCGTTCTGCCAT
>CAYPJK010000598.1:0-1936 GCA_964411025.1 uncultured Nevskia sp. | reverse complement strand
AACGCAGCGATACGTGCTGACATGGCCGACGATTATGATGGAAGCGTCTTCATGAGCCGCGACGACACCCGTTGCCCAGCGCCAGATGAGCCAGCCTTTCGTTCGAATCCTGCGCCGCCGTCGCGCCTACGGTGGCTTCACCCTCATCGAGCTGATGGTCGTGCTGGTGATCATCGGCGTGCTCGCGGCGCTGATCGTGCCCAACGTCCTGGACCGTGCCGATGACGCACGGGTGACGGCCGCGCGCACCGACGTCAACAACCTGATGCAGTCGCTGAAGCTGTACCGCCTGGACAACCAGCGCTATCCCACTGCCGAGCAGGGGCTGCAGGCGCTGGTCGCCAAGCCCACCGCCAGCCCGGTGCCGCCGAACTGGAAGCCCTACCTCGAGAAGCTGCCGAACGATCCCTGGGGCCGGCCCTACCAGTTCGTCAACCCGGGAGTGAAGGGCGAGGTCGATGTCTTCAGCTACGGCGCCGACGGTCAGGCCGGCGGCGAAGGCAAGGACTCGGACGTCGGCTCCTGGCAGTGACATGGCGGGCCCCGCGCTCCGCCGCCGCCGGCCCCAGGCCGGCCGGCAGTCGTCGCGCGGCTTCACGCTGATCGAACTGTTGATCGTCGTCAGTCTGATCGCGATCGCATCCGCTGTGGCCGCGCTCGCCCTGCGCGACCCCTCGGCCACCCAGCTGGAACGGGAAGGCGCTCGCCTGGCAGCCTTGCTGGAGACGGCGCGCGCCGAGGCGCGCGCCGCCGGCGTGCTGGTGCAATGGGTGCCGGATCCCGAAGCCGGCAGCTTCCGCTTCGTCGGCCTGCCGGCCTCGCTCGCCCTCCCGACCGGCTGGCTCGACGCCGGCACCAGCGCTGAAGTGCGCGTGCCCACCGGCCTGACCCGGTCGGCGATCCTCGGGCCCGAGCCGGTGATCGGCGCCCAGCGCATCGTGCTGCGCCTGGCCAACCAGCGCCTGACGCTCGCCACCGACGGCCTGGGGCCGTTCGCCGTCGCCGAGGACGAAGGAGCGGTCGATGCGCCGCGCTGAATGCTCTCGCCGGCCGCGCGGCCTGACGCTGATCGAGGTGCTGGTCGCGCTGGCCATCGTCGCGGTGACGCTCGCCACCGGCATCAAGGCGGCCGGCGCATTGACCGGCAATGCGCAGAGGCTGACCGAGGTGACCGCCGCCCAGTGGTGCGCCGACAACCAGCTGACCGGGCTGAAGCTCGCCAAGGCCTTTCCGGGGGTCGGCGACAACGACTTCGCGTGCGTGCAGCTGGGCGTCGAGTACCGCGGCCGGCTGGTGATCCGCCCGACGCCGAACCCGAACTTCCGGCGTGCCGACGCCCTGGTGTCCGACGTCAACGGCGTGCCGCTGCTGACGCTGTCGACCATCCTGTCGAGGTACTGAGCATGGACCGGCGTCGCGCGGCAGGCTTCACGCTGATCGAGGTGCTGGTGGCCCTGATGATCATGGCGGTCATCGCCACCATGGCCTGGCAGGGCATCGACGCCGTGGTGCGCTCGCGCGACATCAGCACCCAGCGGGTCGAGCAGCAGCTGCGGCTGCAGTCGGTGCTGGCGCAATGGGAAGCCGACCTCGCCGAGGTGCAGGACAGCGGCCAGCTCCCGGCGCTGCAGTTCGACGGCGCGAACCTGCGGCTCACGCGCCGCAGCGCCAACGGCCTGCAGCTCGTGGTCTGGTCGCTGCGTGGCGGCAGCTGGACGCGCTGGGCGAGCCGGCCGGTGACCCACGGCGGCGAGTTGCAGCAGCTGTGGCTGCGCTCGCAGCAGCTGCTGGGCAACGAGCCCGAGCAGCTGCGCACGCTGGCCGGCATCGCCGGCTGGCAGCTCTACTTCTGGCGCGGCAACGCCTGGAGCAACGCCCAGTCCAGCGGCGACGTGCTGTTGCCGGGCGGCGCCGCCTCGGCGCCGGCCGCGACGGT
>CAYPJK010000597.1:0-1951 GCA_964411025.1 uncultured Nevskia sp. | reverse complement strand
ACTTCCAGGTGATCGCCGAGCCGGTATCGACCTGTGTCCAGCTGATCTTCGAACGCGGGCCGCGGCAGTCGCCGCGCTTGGTGACGAAGTTGTAGATGCCGCCGCGGCCCTCCTCGTCACCCGGATACCAGTTCTGTACCGTCGAGTACTTGATCTCGGCATCGTCCAGCGCCACCAGCTCGACGACCGCCGCGTGCAGCTGGTTCTCGTCACGCTGCGGTGCCGTGCAGCCTTCGAGATAGCTCACGTGGCTGCCTTCGTCGGCGATGATCAAGGTGCGCTCGAACTGGCCGGTATTGCGCTCGTTGATGCGGAAATAGGTGGAGAGCTCCATCGGGCAGCGGGTGCCTTTCGGGATGTAGACGAACGAGCCTTCGGTGAACACCGCCGTGTTCAGCGCCGCGAAGAAGTTGTCGGCGAACGGCACGACCGAGCCGAGATACTTCTTGACCAGTTCCGGGTGCGTCTTCACCGCTTCCGACAGCGGGCAGAAGATCACGCCGGCTTCTGCCAGCTTTTTCTTGAAAGTGGTGCCGACCGACACCGAGTCGAACACCACGTCGACCGCCACGTTCTGCACGCCGGCCAGCATTTCCTGCTCGCGCAGCGGAATGCCGAGCTTCTTGTAGGTTTCCAGCAGCTTGGGGTCGACCTCGTCGAGCGACTTCGGGCCGTCCTTCATCGACTTCGGCTGCGAGTAGTAGGAGATCGACTGGTAATCGACCTTCGCGTAATGGACGTTCGCCCATTCCGGCTCGGCCATCGTCAGCCAGCGGCGATAGGCCTTCAGGCGGAAGTTCAGCAGCCACTCCGGCTCGTCCTTCTTGGCCGAGATCAGGCGGATGACATCCTCGGAAAGACCGGGCGGAACCTTGTCGGCCTCGATGTCGGTGATGAAGCCGGCGCTGTAGAGCTTCCGGCTGGCGACCATCTCGGTCACCTCGCGGATGTTCTGGGTCGCTGCGGCGTCTGGACTGGCTGCCATGGCGGTTGCTGATCCTGTGGTCGGAATGGAATTCGGGTTGTCAGCCGGCGCGCTGCGGAATGCTGCCCAGCGCGGCCGCCGGCTTGATGCGGGTGACGGCGCCCGGCCGCGGCGCCGCCATGTCGGCCAAGGTCACCGCCGACAACGCCTGGCGGACGGCGTCGTCGATCAGCCGCCAGTTCGAACGCGACGTGCAGCTGCCCTCGATCGTGCAGCCGCCGCCGTGCTGGGCGCAGGCGGTGATCGCGATCGGTCCTTCGAGCGCACTGACCACCTCGGCCACCGTGATGTCCTCGGCACGGCGCGCCAGCCGGTAGCCGCCGTGGGCACCGCGCGTCGACTCCACCAGCCCGCCCTTGACCAGCAGCTTCAGCAGCTTGGCGACCGTCGGCGCCGACACGTGCGACCGCGCTGCCAGCTCCTGCGCGTTCAGCACCGTTGCCGGTGCGCGCGCGAGCGTGGTCATCACGAGCGTGCCGTAGTCGGTCAGCTTGGCAATCTTGAGCATGGCGCGTGCCTGGCGGTGGATACCGGACTGGAATGGTGCGGATTATAAGGGACGCCGCGCTGGCGGGTGCCGGGCGGCGGCGGAGTCGGCGACAATCGCGCCCTGTTCCTGTCCGATGGATGCCGATCCGAATGAGCGACACGCTGCCCGCCCGCCTCGACTGGGATGTCGTGTACCCGCATGTGCTGCCGGTGACCGTGCAGCCGCAAGACACCGACGGCATGGGCCACACCAACAACGTCGCCTATCTCGGTTGGCTGGAACGGGTCGCCTGGGATCACTCGCACAAGCTCGGCATGAACCTCGAACGGTACCGGGCGCTTGATGCCGGATGCGTCGTGCGCCGCCACGAGCTGGACTACTTCGCGCCGACCTTCGCCGGCGAAGAACTGCTGCTCGGCACCTGGATCATCGAGAACGACGCCCGCCTGACCATGTGGAGCGGCTACCAGTTCATC
>CAYPJK010000596.1:0-1952 GCA_964411025.1 uncultured Nevskia sp. | reverse complement strand
CGACCGAGAAGAGCCTGCCGCTGGGCGCGCAACCGATCGTGATGAGCCGCGTGCAGATGACGCCGCGCACGGACGGCGGCGTAGCGCTGGCGCTCGCGCCGGCCAGCGGCAGCGGCATCGATCTGGCGCTCTCACCGACCTTGCTGCATTCCTTCCTCGCCCTGCTCGAGCAGGCGCTGGTCGCCGCCGAATGGGAGTTGGCGGCAGCACCGGCGGCGGCCGCCACGCCACGCGTACGGCCGGCGTCGATCAATTGACGGCGGTGCCGGCGCGCCGGCCGCCGGCCAGCGCCTGAGCGCCGCCGTGTCCCTGCGCAACAAACTGCTGCTGCTGGCCTGCGTGGTCGCCCTGTTCCCGGCCATGCTCGCCGCGTGGCTGGACAGCCGCCTGCTGGCGAGCTTGTCGCGCGAACTGACCGTGCGCAACGCCGCCGCGCTCGCCATGCACGCGCGGGCGACGATGCGCAGAGTGGCCGAAGAACATGCGCGCAGCCTGGCGCGCGAGAGCCGCCGGGTGAGCCTGCTGTTGAGCCTGCAGGCGGCGCAGGCCGAGCGCCTGCTGGCCACGCCCGCCGAGGTGCCCACGGCCAGCGCGTTGCCATTGTTCTTCGCCGAGGATTTCGACCGCGGCGACCCGCGCCTGGCCCTGGTGCCGTCGCCGGCGGCAGTCGCCGCCGAGACCGCGCCGACGATCTCGGAGGGACACGCGGTGTTCCACGTCGCGGCCGGCGTGCCGCGCGCGGCCGTCATGGCCAGCGCCCGCGCGCTGGCCCCGATGAGTGCGTTCTACCGCAGCCTGCGCGACCCCAACGACGCCGTTCTGAAATGGCAGTACACGGTGCTCGAGAACGGGCTGAGCAACGCCTACCCGGGTCACGGCGGTTACCCGGCCGGCTTCGATCCGCGCACGCGTCCGTGGTATGCGGCGCAACGCGCCCAACCCGGGCTGCGCTGGTACCGGCCGCACATCGATGCGACGACCGGGGACCTGGTCATCAACGCGACCATGCCGCTGTTCGATCAAGGTGGGCAGTTCGCCGGCATCACCGGCATCGATCTCGATCTGATGGCGGCGCTGGACTCCGTGCGCCTGCCGCGCAACCTGCGTCAGGGCAGCGAGGTGTTGCTGGCGGCAGTGGTCGATGGTGGCGCGGGCGCGAACGGCACCCCGGAGGTGGTGGTACTGGCCAGCCAGCGCGACGGTCACGCCCGCAGCACGTGGCAGACCTTGCCCGAACTGGCGCCGCTCGTGATCGGCGACGCCGTCACCAGCGCCACACTGCACGCGGCGCTCGTCCGTGGTGAATCAGGCGAACAGCGGGCCACCATCGACGGCCATGAACACTTCGTCATCTACCAGGGCTTCGGGCTCGCCGGCGGCTACCTGGTGATGACCATTCCGGTCGCGCGCGCCACCGCGGCCGCTTTCGCCGCGGCCCGCCACGCCGAGGCCGCGGCCGCCGCGCACCTGCGCCTGCTGCTGTTGTGCCTGATTGCGGCGACCGCCATCGCCGCCCTGGTCGCGCTCGTCACCGCCCACCGCGTGACCCGTCCGCTGCGCGAGCTGATCGCGGCGGTCGGGCGGCTGGCCGCCGGCGACTTCTCGGCCCGGGTCACGGTCGTCTCGCGCGACGAACTCGGCCAGCTCGGCGCCGCCTTCAACGCCATGGTGCCGCAACTCGCCGAGCACGCGCGGGTCACCGATGCGCTGCTGCTCGCGCGCGAGGTGCAGCAGCAACTGCTGCCGGCCGGCGCGCCGCAGGTCGCCGGCTACGACGTCAGTGGCATCACCTTGTACTCCGAACAGACCGGCTGCGACTACTACGATTTCGTCACCCTGAACGGCCCCGAGGCCGGGCAGATGACGGTGGTCGTGGCCGACGTGTCCGGTCATGGCATCGCGCCCTCGCTGCTGATGGCGACCGCGCGCGCGCTGCTGCATGGCGCCCGCGA
>CAYPJK010000595.1:723-1953 GCA_964411025.1 uncultured Nevskia sp. | reverse complement strand
ACGCCGATGGCGGGGCCGACCGCCTGCTGCTGGTTCTTCCATCCGTCCGGCGGGTCCATCAGCAGGAAGGCGCGGCGCGCATGGCAGAAAACACTGGCCGTTCCCCATAGCGAGCGGGTCGTGCCGTCGCTGTGGTCGTGGTCCTTCGGCAGGACCAGCAGGTTGAAGAGGTCGACTTCCTTGTCGATCACCTTATAGGCGGCGGCATAGTCCGAGAGCAGCGGTGCAGTGCCGTCGCTCGGCACCGGTCCGACGGGCGTGAGGAAAGGCCCGGCAACGCTCTGGCCGAGATTGTAGTACCGCACGTTCGCGATCGCCGGAATGATGTTCGGGACGGCAACTGCGCCAAGCCAAGTGGTCACGGTCGCGGTGGATTCATCGGTACCGGCGGCCGCGACGATGGCGAGGCGCGAGCCCCAGACCTCGGCCGTCCAGATGAAGGTCGGATCTTTGGCCAGCTCGGCGACGATGGCGGAGGCGATGATCTGCCACTTCTCGCGGATACCATCGGAAGGCGGATCGGGTGGTGCAGCCGGCTGTGTGCTGTTCTTGTCCTGGAACATCTTCGGACCGACGATGGTCGCGCTGGTGGTGGTCTGCAGCGACGTCCCGGACGCCACATCCAGCATCACCGTCTTGGTCGTCCCTCCGGCGGTGGCTATCTGCAGCCGGTCGATCACGGCCTGAGTCTGCTGGCCGAATGTCTTGATGTTCGCCAGATTGGCGCCGAGATTGAAGACGATCGCATTGGCGGCTGGGCGCTTGACCGCGAACCGCGATACCTCGATGCCGCCGAGGGCGGTGCCCAGCATCAACGGCCCTGCAATGTCGGCCGTAGCGGCGGATTCGATCAGTACATCGCCATTGGCGGACTCGATCCGCAGGAACCGTGTTCGCTCGTTCGGCTTGCCGGCCTGGCCGTCGGGACCGTTGGGAGGTGCCGCCGGACCGAAGCTGACCGTGACCGTCACGGACGGATCCTTGGCCTCGATCGCCTTCTTGATCTCTCCGCCCAGCCAGGCATAGAAGCCGGCATTTGCCGCCTGCGCGGAGATTGGGATGGCAGCCAGCGACACCTCGACGAAGGGGTTGCCATCGACGCTGATCCGGAAGTTGTTTCCGATTGCGCCCACGGCGTCGCCGAACAGCGCCACGCATTCCGCCTTGAACGTGGCATGGGCGGTGGCGCCGATTCCGGCCGCGATCGGCCTGCCGGCTTGCGAGAAACCG
>CAYPJK010000595.1:0-713 GCA_964411025.1 uncultured Nevskia sp. | reverse complement strand
GCGACGCCGCTGTCCGTCAAATCGATGAGGGTGGAATTCTGGTTGACGATATCGACGGCGTAGCGCGGGCTCGTCGCGTTCATGCTGAGCGCGACGAAATTCTCGATATCCTTCTTCTGCAGCGTGCCGGAGCTGCTCTTCTCCCAGCGGAAGACTTCGAGATTGAAAGTGTGCTCGGGCAGCAGCGTATTGTAGTCGACCCTGATCCGGATGTCCTTGCCTCCCAGGCCGGGCGACTTGGCGGTGGCGCGCAACGTGATGGCGCCGGCTTCGTTCAGCAAGTCGATCTTGGCGGGTTCGGCACCGTGCGCGATGCGGCTGACATAGCAGTTGGTGCCACCGTTCATGAAGAACAGCTTGACGGCGCGCGCCAGATCGCTGGTCGCATACTGGGTCGAGAAGTTGCGCTCGAAGTCATCGAACGACAGGCACTGCACCGGCGTTTCCATCGGCCCCTTCTTGGCGCGACCGACGAATACCGTGATCGATGTGCCAACGCCGGTGATGGTGCGCACGCCGCTGGCGAGTTCCTGCACGTAAACGCCGGGATAGGTTGTCTGGACCATGTGGAGCCTCCCTTGGGCCTGTCCTCAGTCAGGATGCCGCCAGTGGCTGGCGGGCGTGGTCTCTAATCATGGATGCAAGCTCGTCCGGCGAAACATCGCCGAGGCCGATCGTGCTGAGCCGCAATTCGCGCTGCCACGCGTTGCGCC
>CAYPJK010000594.1:0-1956 GCA_964411025.1 uncultured Nevskia sp. | reverse complement strand
CGCAGCAGGTGTTCCAGCGGCGCGGTCATCCGCTCCAGCAGCTTGCGGTCCAGTTCGGCCTCGGCGCCGACATACACCGGCTCCACATCACGACCGTGGTCCTGGGCGGTTTGCCGGATCAGCCGGCTCAGGCGCGGCTCCTGGCGCGAGAACGGCACCATCAGCGTGCCCATCAGCGCCTGCTGCAGCTCAGTCGTCTGGCGCGCCTGCTGCGCGAGCAGGCTGTCGGCACCGGCCAGCGTGTCATCCATGCTGGCGTGCAGCGACACCAGGTCGCCGACCGATTCGGTCAACGCCCGCGACAGTTCCTGCATCCGCGAATAGCGATCCATTTCCAGCGCGTCGAACTCGGCCGCGTAGCGATCCTCGGCGGCTGCAGCGTGGCTGGCCCTCTGGCTGCTGCGGGCATTGATCTGGGCATCGGTCTCGATGTCCAGCTGGCGCAGCTGGTCACGGATGCGGTCGATGGTCTGCGTGGTTTCTGCCAGCTGCGCTTTCAAGGCCGCCTGCTGCTCGTCGAGCCGGCCCCGGGCGATGGCGATCTCGCCCGCCTGGTCGAGCATCGCGTCCAGCTGATCCACCGGCACCCGGGCTGACTCGCGGTGGCCGGGCACGGCGATGGGGCTGTCGTCGTCGGCCGTCGGGAACAGGCCCGGCAGCCAGTCGCGCAGCGGCGCCGCGCGATCACCGACCGCCTCGGCCGGACACGCCTCGGGCACGCCGGGGCCGGGCGTCGCCTGCGCGCCGGGGCCGGCGCTGTCATCGTCCCGGCCATTGGCGGCATCGCCGGCGCTGCAGTCGGCCATCGCCGCACCTGCTTGCGGACCCAGGGTACCGACGGCCGGCGGATCGGCAGCCGAGCCCAGCGTTGCCTCGATTGCGGCCAGCACCGGCTCAGCGGGCAGCGGTTCGCCACGCCGCCAGCCGTCGAGCAGCTGTTGCAGGCCGTCGATGCCGTGGTCGAGCGCCGCCAGCATCACGGTGGCCGGCTGCAAGTCCACGCGCTCAAGCAGGCTTTCAAGCCGGTGGGCGACGGTGCCGATGGCGATCGCCGACGCCATCCGCGCACTGCCTTTCAGCGTATGCAGGCTGCGCCGCAGGTTGCCGAGGCTGCGCCCGTTATCGGATTGCCCGCTCCAGAGCCCGGACGACACCGCCAGCGCGTCGAGCAGTTCCTGCGCTTCGCCGAGAAAGATGTCGCGCAGTTCGGCGTCGACCGCCGCATCGCCCGCGATCGAAGGGCCGGGATTGCGGTGGGCCGTGATCGGCGGGACGGCTGCTCGCTGGCCGGCTGCCGTCGCATCGTCGGGCGCCGGCATCGGCGCGGACCAGGCCGCGATGCGGTCGGCATAGCCGTCGGCGGCATCGTCGGCCACCGGCTGTTCGTCGGCCACGGCGTCGACCCAGCGCGCCAGTGTCGTCACCAGCTCGTCGAGCTGCGGCAGCACTGCGGCCGGCAGCCGGCGCTGCGGCTGCGGCGCCGGGTCGAGCGCGGCTTCCAGCAGGCCGGCCAGCCGGCTCAGCGCCACCGCATTGACGATGGCGGCGGCGCCTTTCAGCGTGTGGAAGCTGCGGGACAGCGTGGCGTCGATCGTCACCTCCGGCTGCTGGCGATCGGCCTGCGCCAGCCACTCGCGCAGGCCGGCCAGCCGGGCGCGGCTGTCCTGGCAGAACACGCTGCGCAGGTCCGGTGCCGGCGCGGCGGCGCTCGCGGTCGGCGCCGCCAGCCGGTCGATCAGCGCGGCCAGGGCCGGATCCGCGAGCGCGGTGCCGGCCTGCCAGCGGTCGATTGCGCCGGGCACGGCGTCGATCGCCTCGGTCAAGGCGGCGACGGTTTCCGGCCGGCTGGCGGCGTGCGGATCGACGCTCGGCTGCAGCAGTGCTTCGCAGGCGGCGGCGAGCGCGCCGAGCGCCGTCGCGCCGACGCTGCGGCCGCTGCCGGTCAGCGCGTGGAAG
>CAYPJK010000593.1:0-1956 GCA_964411025.1 uncultured Nevskia sp. | reverse complement strand
TGGCGCCCGGAACGCAAGCGCGCGGGCTGGCGCAGCCTGCTGCAGGCGTGCCGCGCCGCCGTGCGGCGCGACTTCACGCCGCCGCAGCAGGTGGAGCTCCTCGCGGCAATGCTGCCCTGGGCCTACCAGCTGCCCGGCTGGCTGCCGGCGAGCGGGGAAGAGAGAGCGGCGGTCGCCGATCCAGGGCGGCGCATGGCGCTGGCGCGGGCCTGGGCCGACGACCCGGAGGGCCGGCCGCCGTTCCTCTGACGCCGCTGCGTCAGTCCCTGGCCGAAACCACCTCGCCCCATTCCTTGACCAGCTGAGCCTGGTCCTTATGGACGCGGCGCAGCCGCAGCGCGGACTGCGCTTCCGCCATCTTGGCGATGATGGGCGGCACCCCGAGGAACAGCAGCCAGCCGCACCCGGCGCCGCTGAGCGCCGCCAGCCAGCCGATCGAATCCTGCAGCACCAGCGCCGCGGCCCCGAGGTCGTTCCCCAACGCCAGGACCCGATGCACGAAATAGATCGATCCCACCAGATTGAGTCCGAGCACAGTGAAGGTGAGGTAACGCTGCGGACTGCTGTCGACGAGGCGCGCCACGACGGAGGGTACCAGGGCCGCCACGATCACGATGGCGATCGGCGCCATCAGGGCGGCGGCCGGCAGCAGCAGAACCAGGAGCAGCGTCGGCTTGAACGCCTTTGGCGCCGTCGACGCGTCAGCCTTCGCGGGTGCTTGCTTGGCCACGGCTCCCTCTCACAACAAGGCGTAGACACTGTAGGCGGCGATCGCCGCACTGGCGACGAAGGCGGACGTGATGGCGGCCGCGCGCTGGCCGATCAGGCGCGTACGGGCCGGATTGGTGAGACCGCCCTTCTCCAGCCAGCGCTCCTCCTGCTTCAGCCCAACAAACGCGCGCTTGGCCGCGGCGAAGCCCAGGCTGTCGGAGCGCCGGTACGGGCCGTTCGGATCGAACAGCATCGCCAGTCCGGCAAAGTCGCAGTCCTTGCCCAGCTTGTGCATGCGTCGTTCGGCGTCCTCGCGCGCGGCTGCATGATGGAAACAATTCAGCGACGGCGCCAGCATGGCGACGACGGCGTCGGACAGCCGCGGCAGCTTGCGGTTCGGATAGGCCTGTTGGACCATCGCAAACAGCCGCAGGATGGCGATCCTGCGCTCCACCTCGTCCTCCGCCTGCGCGATGGAGCCCAGCTCGCGGTCGACTGAACGCCTGAGATGGGCGCCGACGAAGGCGGCGACGTGGCGGTCGAGCGGGATCACGCCTTCGCCGAGCCCCGGCAGCGCCGCGTCGATCGCCGGCAGCAGATCGCTCATCTTGGTGACATAGAAGTCCGCGATCATGGGCGATCGGCACGGCACCAGCGGATCCAGCTCGTACAGCGTGCGCTCCACGCCCAGACCGATGCCCGGCTTCTCGATGTGCTTCTCGACCTCCTCCATGATGCGCCGGACCTGCAGCTGATCGCTGTTGAGCGTCACCTGCTCGTTGATCCAGACCTGGACCAGCCGGCCGCGCATCATCTCGACGAACTGGTTCAGCAGCGGCTGGTTGTCCAGCACCTGGGCGAGCATGGTCGCCATGCCGGTGACGTTGACCCGGATATCCCGATAGCAGACCGGCGATTGCGCATTCATCCAGATGATGAGGCGGGACACGTAGCGGTCCTTGATGGCGGCGCTCGGCCCGGCGCTGGCGGCCGACCCCATCAGCCGGTTCATCACGTCTCCGACCTTGTCGTCGTTGAAGCTGCGTTTCATCCAGTTGTCGAAGTCGCTGCTGTCCACCAGCTTCAGCGAGTCCGGCCAGCGGCGCGCCATGGCGTGCGCCAAGGCCGGCTTGTTCATGTGGTCGGTGTCGCCGAAGCGGATCGGGCGCGACGCGCGCTGCGGCAGGTACGGCATGGTCGGCGTGAAATGCTGGCCGGTCGACCAGGCATCGAGGTGGCGCAGGG
>CAYPJK010000592.1:1216-1959 GCA_964411025.1 uncultured Nevskia sp. | reverse complement strand
GGCACCTACACCGGCATCGAGGCGGTCTCCAACAGCGTCAACCTGCTGGCGGAACCGCGCGTGCGTACCGGCCACTGGACCATGCTGTACATGGCCGCGTCGCTGGCCTTCACCGCCAGCGGCATCATCCTGCTGTATCTGCTGTGGTCGGCGCAGCCGGTGGACGGGCAGACCCTGAACGCCGTGGTGTTCAAGTCCATTCTGCTCAGCCTGCACTGGACGCCGTCGCTGTCCGAAAGCGTCCTCGCCGCCGTGCTCGCGCTCGAAGCCGGTCTGCTGCTGGTCGCGGCCAACACCGGGTTCATCGGCGGCCCGGCGGTGCTCGCCAGCATGGCGTCGGATCGCTGGGTGCCGCGGCAGTTCCGTCAGCTGTCGAGCCGGCTGGTGACACAGAACGGATTGCTGGTCATGGGCATCGCCGCGCTGCTGACGCTGTGGGGCACCGGCGGCGACGTCGGCCTGCTGGTGGTGCTGTACAGCATCAACGTCTTCATCACGTTCTCGCTGTCCCTGTTCGGCCTGTGCCGGCATTGGTGGGCGCAACGTGCGTTCGCGCGCCACTGGCGGCGGCGTCTGGCGCTGTCGCTGGTCGGGCTTTCGGTGACCGGCTTCATTCTGGTCGTGCTGGTGATGGAGAAGTTCACCGAAGGCGGCTGGGTCACGCTGGTCATCACCAGCAGCGTCGCTGGCCTGTGCGTGCTCACGCGCCGCCACTACGATCACATCCGCGCCCTGCTGATCCA
>CAYPJK010000592.1:0-1206 GCA_964411025.1 uncultured Nevskia sp. | reverse complement strand
GCTTCGAGATCCGCCAGACCTGGGACGACACCGTGCCCTCGCCGCCGCTGGACCCGGCGCGGCCCACCGCCATCTTCCTGCTCGGCAACAGCCGCGGCGCCGGCATGCACCTGGTGCAGTGGGTGCTGCGCCTGTTCGGCGACCGCTTCCACAACCATGTGTTCCTGTCGGTCGGCGAAGTCGACAAGGACAGCTACTCCAGCGAGCGCACGATCAAGAGCCTGCAGGCGCGCATCGACAATTCGCTGAACCATTTCACCAGCTACAGCATCAGCCGCGGCCATGCCGCGGTGTCGTACGCCGCCTACGGCGCCGATCCGCTGGAGGAGCTGACGCAGCTGACCCTGCGCGTGCTGCAGCAGTTTCCCAACGGCGTCTGCTTTGCCAGCAAGCTGGTCTTCGGTGAGGAGGGCCCGCTGATGCGCCTGCTGCACAACCAGCTGCCGATGGCGCTGCAGCGGCGGCTGCACCTGGCCGGGCATCAGATGATCATCGTGCCGATCAAGCTGGACGAAACCGCCCCGACCGTGGCGGGGCCTGCGCCCGTCTGATGTAATCGCACGGGTCCCGCCACGAGACGCCCCGTGTCCGTTTTCACCAAGGTCAGCCACGCCGAACTGAGCGCGTTCCTGCAGCAGTTCGATCTGCCGGAACTGATCGGCTTTCAGGGCATCGGCGAAGGCGTCGAGAACACCAATTATTTCGTCGACACCGCCGACCGCCGCTGCGTGCTGACGCTGTTCGAGCGGCTCAACACCGACGACCTGCCGTTCTTCCTCGGGCTGATGGAACACCTGGCCGCGCAGGGCATCCCGTGCCCGTCGCCGCTGCGCGCGCGATCCGGACAGACCCTGCTGGCGCTCAACGGCAAGCCGGCGGCCCTGGTCAACCGCCTGACCGGCCAGAGCGTGCTGTTCCCCACCGTCGTGCACTGCGCCGCCGTCGGCGAACTGCTGGCGCGGATGCACCGGGCCGGCCGAAGCTACCCCGGCCGCTGCCTCAATTCACGCGGCGCACGGTGGCGGCGCGAGACCGGTCAGGCGCTTTTGAAGGCCGTGGACACGGATACCGCGGCACTGATCGCCGACGAGCTGGCCGCACAGGCCGGTCTGCGCCTCGACGCCCTGCCGCAAGGGGTCATCCACGCCGACCTGTTCAAGGACAACGTGCTGTTCGTCGAGCAGCGTCTGTCGGGCGTGATCGACT
>CAYPJK010000591.1:0-1968 GCA_964411025.1 uncultured Nevskia sp. | reverse complement strand
TTTTCCAAATTTCACTTTGCCCCCACAATAACGACAACCCCTGCCTTTCACTCTGAGGGTGTCGGCTTTCAGCCGCAAATCCGAATGCTGGATGATGACCGGAATCGGCTGTGTCGGTGATGTCACATCCAGCCCGAAGCGGGCCAGGATCGGCGTGGTGACCTCGCGCTGCGCCTTGATCCGCGTGTGCAGCACGGTGTCGACCGGCGCCTTGATCGTCTGGTTCAGCTTCAGGCCGATCGGGCCGCGAAACTTCACCCGCAGCTGGGTATCGATCGGTACCACGAACTTCACCGGCTGCTCGAACTGCAGTGGCACGCGGCCGGCGAAGGCAACGTTCCGCAGGCGCTTGACGTTCTGGTAGACGAAATCGGTGCGGCCCTGGATGTCGGCGAAGGTATCGACCGGAATCACGCCGCTGTACTCGATGGTGAAGCGCAGCGGCACCACGGTGTCGAGGTTGATGTCGGCGGTGTAGTCGCCTTCGATCGGCAGATCCAGCGTCTGCTTGAACGGCACGATGGCGTCGATGAAGCCGTCGAGCTTGATCGTCACGTCGTTGGTGGCCCGGGCCTGGGCAACGAACTTCGGCGGCAGCGTGATCAGGCCGGGCTGATCGGTCAGCGTCAGCCCGACCACCAGCCACGAATACACCCAGAAGCCGAGCAGGCCGGCTCCTACCAGCAGGCCACCGGCGGCGAGCCCGCCGGCCAGGGCGATCAGCAGGCGCTTCACGGCGCCGCCGGGGCCGTCGCCGGTGCGGCGGCGGGACGCGGATTGCCGGTGGCGCCGAGCACCACGGTGCGCAGCGGCAGCAGCAGGTCGGATTCCACGATCACGATGTCGGCCGGATCCGGAATCCTGATCGATGCCTCCAGCGCCGACTTCACCGGCACCGACATCTGGCTCTTGATCGGGATGGTGGTGGAAATGTCGGCCTTCAGCGGCACGGTGAGCGCCTGCCGCAGCTTGGCCTGCACCGGAGCCTTGAACTTGAGCCGCACCCGCTGGTCGACCGGAATATTGAGGTTCACCGGCACGATCGCCTTGACCGGAATGCGGCCGCGCAGCGGCAGGTCGTGCTTGTCGCCCAGGATTTCGGCCTTGATCACGGTGTCGATGTCGAGCACCTGGTCGATCGCGATCTTGTCCTTCACCGGCACGTTGATCTTGATCGGGACATCGCCATCGAAGTCGGCCATCACGTTCAGCGTCTCGGCGATCGGGATGGTGATCACCTGATCGATCGGCACCGTCGTGGTGATGCTGGTGTCGAGCTCGATCTCCAGATTGTTCAGCACGTTCGCCGAGACCCGCAGCGGCTCGGGAATGATCACCTTCGCCGGCTGGTTGGTCAGCAGCAGCCGGGCGTCGACATTGCGGAACACCCAGACGCCGACCAGCACGCCGGCGGCGACGCCGATGATGGCGATGACGCCGATCGCTGCAAGGATGGTTTTCATGAGGATCGCGGGTCAGAACTTGTAGGCGATGCTGGCGGCGATGAAGTCGCGATCGGCCAGCGTGTTGCGGCGTCCACCACCGAAGAAGAAGGTGCCGACCAGGTTCAGGTCGACATCGCCGTAGCTGAAGCGCAGGTCGGCAACACCCAGCGTGCGGCCGCGCAGGAAATTCTCGGCCAGGCCGGGCGACACGCCGCCGACGTCGTGGGTGAAGACCAGGAACGGGGTGATGTCGAGGCCTGGCAGGACGACATCGGCGTAGTGCAGCAGCGCGCCAGCGCGATAACCCCACGAGAACGGCGTGACATAGCCGCCGGTGTTGCGGATCGGGTTGATGCGCAGCGCATTGCCGGTGTCGGCCACGCCGGGACCGGCGTGGGTGTCGGTACCGGGGTCGCCGGTGGTGGTGCGACCGTGACGCAGCCGGCGAGCGCAAAGGTGATCAGCGCCAGGCATGGTCCCAGCCGGAGCGACGCGCCCCGCATCGTCAGGCGGCGACCGGCTG
>CAYPJK010000590.1:0-1972 GCA_964411025.1 uncultured Nevskia sp. | reverse complement strand
CATTTCGAGCACGTGCGGATGCCGGACTACCGCTGGGGCATATTCCTGAGCCCGCAGGTGGCCGACCGCAAGATCCACTTCGGCGAGCACAAGGGCGAGGATGTCTGGCAGGAGGTGCCGGGCGAGCATCGCGCCAACCTGCGCCGGATCATCGTCACCCAGGGTGATACCGAACCGGCGTCAGTCGAGCAGCAGCGCCATCTCGGCGCCACCGCGCCCAGCCTTTACGACCTGCGCAACCTGTTCCAGATCAACGTCGAGGAAGGCCGCCACCTGTGGGCGATGGTCTACCTGCTGCACCGCTACTTCGGGCGTGATGGCCGCGAGGAAGCCGATGCGCTGCTCGAACGCCGCTCCGGCCAGGAAGACAACCCGCGCATCCTCGGCGCGTTCAACGAGCAGACGCCGGACTGGCTCAGCTTTTTCATGTTCACCTACTTCACCGACCGCGACGGCAAGTTCCAGCTGTGCGCGCTCGCCGAGTCGAGCTTCGATCCGCTGGCGCGCACGACTCGCTTCATGCTGACCGAGGAAGCGCATCACATGTTCGTCGGCGAAAGCGGCGTGTCCCGCGTCATCGCCCGCACCTGCGAGTTGATGAAGCAGCACAACGTCGAAGCTCCGGACCAGGTGCGCGCGCTCGGGGCGATCGACCTGCCGACCATCCAGCGCTACCTGAATTTCCATTACAGCGTGACCTTGGACCTGTTCGGCGCTGATCAGTCGTCGAACGCCGCCACGTTCTATTCGTCCGGCATCAAGGGCCGCTTCGAGGAAGGCAAGCGTGCCGACGACCATGTGCTGAAGGACCGGAGCTACATGATCCTCGACGTCGTCGACGGCCGACTGGTCGAGCGCGAGGTGCCGATGCTGA
This sequence comes from uncultured Nevskia sp., assembly GCA_964411025.1. Taxonomy (GTDB): domain Bacteria; phylum Pseudomonadota; class Gammaproteobacteria; order Nevskiales; family Nevskiaceae; genus Nevskia. The sequence goes on along the minus strand of CAYPJK010000590.1, from coordinate 1,098 downwards.
ACGCGCTCAACGAAGTGCTCCGCGACGATTTCATCCGCGATTCCGAAGCTGGCATCGGCCGCTGGAACAAGGTCATCGAAAAGGCCGGCCTGCCGTTCCGGCTAACCGTGCCGCACAAGGCGTTCAACCGGCAGATCGGCACGCTGTCTGGTGCCCGGATTGCCCCGGACGGCACGCCGGTGACGCAGGCGCAGTGGCAGGCTCATGTCGACCAGTGGCTGCCGACAGCGGCCGATCGCGCCTATGTCACCAGCCTGATGGGCCGGGTGGCCACACCGGGGCAGTATGCGAACTGGATTTCGGCACCACTGGTCGGCGTCAACAAGCAGCCGATGGACATGGCCTACGTGCGCTTCAACTGAGCTGCCACCGGTGCTGTCGCCCCCGGCGAAAGCCGGGGCACCCGCCATCCCACAAGACCCCTTCATGACTGCCCTGCTGAAGCAGCACCTGATCGATCCGGTCATCTGCATCCGTTGCAACACCTGCGAGGAAACCTGCCCGATCAAGGCGATCAGCCACGACAGCCGCAACTACGTCGTCGATGCCGAGATCTGCAATGGCTGCGGTGCCTGCCTGAGCCCGTGCCCGACCGGCTCGATCGACAACTGGCGCGTGGTGCCGCGCAACGAGGCGTACTCGCTGACTGAACAGCTCGGCTGGGACGAACTGCCGGCCGAGCGTGACGACGGCGCGCAGGCCGACCTCGCGACGGCCAGCGACGGCGCCGACTTCACGCCGCCGCCGCTCGACGTGGTACGCGGCTCGGTGATCGCGCCGGCATCGGCGGCGACGCCGGTGATCCATCGCTGGACCGTGCGCGCGCCGGCGACTGCGACGGTGACCGGCAACCATCGGGTCACGGCAGCGGACGCGGAGGCCGACACGCACCACATCGTGCTCGACTTCGGCTCGGTGGCCTTCCCGGTGCTGGAAGGCCAGTCGATCGGCATCATCCCGCCCGGCGTCGATGCCCACGGCCGGCCGCACCACGCGCGCCAGTATTCGATCGCCAGCCCGCGCGACGGCGAACGGCCCGGCTACAACAACCTGTCGATCACCGTGAAGCGGGTGCTGGCCGACCACGACGGCCAGCCG
>CAYPJK010000589.1:0-1973 GCA_964411025.1 uncultured Nevskia sp. | reverse complement strand
AGGCCTGCAGCCGCACTTCCGCGCCACCGGCGCCTGTCACGGTGCTGCGATCTTCGGCGCTGACGGTTCGCTGTGGGGCAGCGGCGAAGACGTCGGCCGGCACAACGCACTCGACAAGGCGATCGGCACCGCCAGCCTCGCCGGCCACGACCTCGCGCAGGGCATCGCCCTGCTGTCCGGGCGCGCCGGTTTCGACCTGGTGCTCAAGTGTCTGCGCCGCCGCGTGCCGGTGATCCTGTCGGTCTCCGCCGCCAGTGCCCTGAGCTTCGATCTGTGCAAGGCATCGGGAGCGACGCTGGTCGGATTCCTGCGCCCGCACCGGATGATCGTGTACTGCGACAGCGGGCGATTGATCGACTAGCACCCGTAGTCGCCTACTCCAGTTTGCGTAGACAGATCGGTCGCAGCGGATCGGCGAGCCTGGCATCCACACGTTCGTGCCGCGCTTACGCTTATCTACGTACACCTCACCATGCAGCGATTGCCTAAGCTTCCGGTGTGGAGACGACGGAAGCAGAATTCGTCGGTTGCCGAGTGCTGGTCGTCGAGGACAGCTTCCTGATCGCCGCCGCGTTGAGCGACATGCTGACGAAGCTGGGCTGCGAAGTGATCGGACCGGTCTCGACCGTCGCGCAAGCCCACGCGCTGATCGTCGATCAGCAGCCGGACCTGGCGATCCTCGACATCGCTCTGCACCACGAAGACAGCACGCCGATCGCGCGGGAGCTCGCCGCCAGTCATCGGCCGTTCACGTTCCTGACCGGCTACGACGGCGCACGCGTGCTGCCCGAGGACCTGCGCTCGCGGCCATGCCTGCAGAAACCGATCGAACTGGAGATGCTGCGCCGCACGCTGCGTCGTCTGTGCCATCGCCCCGGCCGCGGCTGATCCTTCACGGCCGACGATCGACCCGCGGCACGGCGAAGATCGCCACCGCCGACAGCAGCGCCGCGCCGGCACCGACGTGCAGCGCGACCGCAAAGGTGCCGGTGGTCGAGAACAGCCAGCCCATCAGCGGCTGCGTGAACAGCTGCACACCGCGCGACAGGTTGTAGAAGCTCGATGCCGCCGTGGCCCGCACGCGCGGTTCATAGTTCTCCGCGAACAACACGCCGAAGCAGGACCAGGTCCCGGCACCGATGCCGACCAGCGCCAGCGCCACCCCGAACCACCGCAGGTCGGCGCGCACCGCGTCGAAACCGAATGCCAACAACAGCAGGCCGGCTGCGAACAGCACGCAGAAGGCGACGAACGTGCGGCGCCGACCCCAGCGATCGCTGACGAAGCCGAACAGGACGTCGGCAAGGACGTGCACCGAGTTGACGCCGATCTGGAACCAACCGATGAACGCCAGACTGGCGCCGTGGTCGCGCAACAGGACCACCGGCAGCCAGGCGTACGAGCACCAGAACCCGGTCATGTGCAGCGCCAACAGCGCCAGCATCGCCGTGCTGGCCCGCGCTGTTGGACCACGGAACAGCTCACCGAAGCTGCCGGCCGCGCGACCCGGCGCGTGGTCTTCGCCCGGCATGCTGCGGCGCGCGAAGAACACCAGCGCCGCCGGCAGCGCCGACAGCAGGAAGCAGCCGCGCCAGCCGATCTGCGGTTCGAGAAAGCAGCCGACCGCCGCCGCCAGCGCCATCGCCACGGGCGAGCCTGCCTGCAACAGACCGGCAGCGCGCCCGCGCAAGTGTCCGGGGTAGGTCTCGGCGACCACAGCGTGGCCGACGCCCCACTCGCCGCCGACGCCGAGGCCGGTCAACAGGCGCGCCGCCAGCAGGCTGCCGAAGTCGCCGGCGAACGCCGTGGCGAACGCGCCGGTCGAGTAGACCAGGATGCTCGCCGTCAGCGCGAAGCGGCGACCGACGCGGTCGGCGACGCGGCCGAAGACGACGCCCCCGACCGCCGCCGCCGCCAGCGTCCAGCCGTCGATCCAGGCGATCGCCGTGGTCAGGTCGAGGTCCAGCTCGCCC
>CAYPJK010000588.1:0-1974 GCA_964411025.1 uncultured Nevskia sp. | reverse complement strand
AACAGCCTGAGCGGGCTGTGCGTGACCAAGCTCGACGTGCTCGACGGGCTGCCCATGATCCGGCTGTGCACCGGCTACCGCTGCAACGGCAAGGTGGTCAGCAGCGTCTCGGCCGACGCCGAAGCGCTGCTCGCCTGCGAGCCGGTGTACGAGGAGATGCCGGGCTGGAAGGAATCGACGCTCGGCGCGCGCCGCTACGAGGACCTGCCGGCGAATGCCCGCGCCTACCTGGAGCGCATCGCCAGCGTGCTCGGCACGCCGATCGACATCATCTCCACCGGCGCCGATCGCGCCGACACGATCATCCTGCGCGATCCGTTCGCCTGAGCCGCCGGGAGCTCAGCGCGCACGCCGCCTCGGGCGCGGGGTCGGTCAGCCGCGCGTGGTCCACAGCAGCAGGACCAGCAGCACGGCACCCAGGATCAGGCTGCCGAGGATGAGCTTGCGCTCCACCGGCAGCAGCGGTTCGTAAGGCATGCGCTGCAGCTCGTCCTTGATGCGCTGTTCGTCGTCTGTCTGCATGGGTTCCAGCCCCCCTCAGCCCGAGGCCAGCGGCGGCTTCACGCCCGCGAAGAACAGCCAGGAGATCACCAGGCCGAACCAGATGATGAAGCCGAAAAGGCTCACGGCGTACACGGCAGCGAGCCTCCCTATGCCTTCCTCGCGCAGCTTGCGGAAATCGCTGACGAGGCCTATGCACAGGAAGGTCAGCAGGAAGAACAGCTGGCGGTAGACGTTGGCGACCTCGGTGGCCGGCTTGGCCGCGCCGATGCGCGACTCATCGCCCAGGCACCACCACAGCATGAGCGCGAAGGTCAGCACGTAGCCGACGACGAACTTCGGGAAGCGCTCCCAGATCTCCCCCACGCCCACGCGCACGCCCGGCTTACGGTCGATGAAGCTGGTCCAGATGATCGCGAGCACGAAGGCCCACACGCCGATGAACACGTCGATGAAGATCTTGGTGGTCGTGGTGGCCATCGAGATCCAGCCGTCCTGGTACTGAACGCCGCTGACGGCGAAGGCCTTGGCACGGATGAGCGAGTCCGTGATCGCGCCCGCGGGGATGGCCGCGCCGTCGGTCTTCACCGCCAGGCCCATCCAGGCGCCCGCCACCATCGGCTCCTCGTAGAGGAAGTGCTGCGCCAGGAACGGCAGGATGAGCAGCTCGATCACCGCGAAGATCACCACCAGCGATGAGACCATCACCGCCACGATCGGCCGCGCGCGTATGGCCGCGCCGGTGGCGATGGCCGCCGAGACGCCGCAGATGGAGATCCCCGAGGCGAGCGGCGCCGCCCACTCGCGGCTGAAGCGGAAGTAGCGACGTGCCACGTAGTAGATCACCGCCCAGTAGATGAGATAGGCCTCGACCACGGCGCACAGGCCGCGCCAGATGACGGTTTGCGCCAGACCGAAGGTCTCCGCGGATTTCACGCCCAGCGCCGCGCCCATGATGACGATCGCGATCTTCACGTACAGCTCCGGCCGCACCGCCTCCCTGAGTCGCCCGGCGGTGCCGGGCGCGAGGTTGGCGATGGCCAGGCCGAGGAGCAGGGCGATGATGTAGCCGGACTCGCCGGTGAGGTTCAGCGACCAGGCGATGCCGAGCTTGTCGAACTTGTCGCTGGTGGCGGCGATGTAGGCGTAGTGGCCGATCACCCAGCAGAGCACGCTCAGCGCGAACAGCACCGTGAACGCGGCGGCGAAGCGCGCCTGCCGGGCGCCGAGACATCTCGCGCCGGCGCAGGCGAGCAGCAGCATGAAGACATACGTCCCGGCGAGCGACAGCAGCGGCGGGACCGTGGAGCCCTTGGCGACCGGCGCGAGCGCCTTGGCCGGCTCCAGCCACACCTTGCTGGTGACCGACCAGCCCAGCAGATCGAGGCCGAACATGGTCGCCGTCGCGAGGGCGAACACCAGCAGCCCGATCCACACCGCCAGCCAGTCTTCACTGATGCGCGGCATGGTCGG
>CAYPJK010000587.1:0-1977 GCA_964411025.1 uncultured Nevskia sp. | reverse complement strand
TCGCAGACCGGCGTGCTGACCAAGGTGATGGACCAGGTGAAGCTCGGCGGCATCGGCGATGTCTCCATTGCCGCTGCACCCCCGGCCTGAAGGAGAACGCCATGGCACCCGCAACCACGACCGCGACCGAGTTCGAGCTGAACCTGCCGAAGGCCAGTTTCGGCACCCGGTGGATGACCGCGCTGTGCACGTCCATCGTCACGTCGCTGCTGTTCTTCTGGCTGATGTACGCGGTGATCCACGTCAGCGGTCACGGTGTCAACAAGGTGGAGAACCTGCCGACCATCGACTTCGTCCGCCTGAAGCGCGACAGCGCGCCGGAGCAGACCGAGCGGCGCAAGCCGCCGCCGCCGCCACCGGCCAAATCACCGGCACCGCCGTCGAAGATGAAGATCGATGTGGATGTCGCAGCACCTTCGGCCGGCATCGGCATCCCGACCAACCTCGGCCTGCCCACCAACATGTCGGCCGGCAGCGGTGGCGGCACCGGCAGCCTGGCCGGCGCGATGGACAGCGATCTGGTGCCGCTGCAACGCATTCCGCCGACCTATCCGGCCGAGGCGCGGCGCGGTGGCATCAATGGCTACGTGCTGATCGACGTCACCGTCAACCCGGACGGCAGCGTCCGCAAGGCGAGAGTCGTCGAGGCCAAGCCGAAGGGCCTGTTCGAGGCGTCCGCCGTGACCGCCGTGCAGAAGTGGCGCTTCAAGCCGAAGACCGTCGACGGCAAGGCCGTCGAGTTCCACGGCGTGCAGCGCATCGAATTCAACCTGAGCGCCGCGGAGTGATGATCATGAGCTACCCGCATCCAGCCACTGCAGTTGCCGTTTCCACCCGCGTCCAGGGCTGGCACCGGCTGATGGCCCTTGCCGTCGTCGGCGTCGCCACCGGCGGCCCGGCGCTGGCGCAGAGCCCGAATCCACCGCCGGTCCGGCAGACGCCGGCCCAGATTGCCGCCGCCAAGGAAGCGGCGATGATCGCAGCCGGCGTGCGCACCGAATGCCTGCCGTCGAAGCAGAAGGCGACCGCCAATATCAGCGAGGACCTCGTCGAGGACCTGCGGGAAGCCTCGGTGCTGCTCGGCGAGAAGAAGACCGACCTGGCGATCGACAAGCTCAAGAAGCTGGTGACCAAGGGCGAGGACTACGACAAAGCCGTGGTCCACTACAACCTCGGCATCGGCTACTCGGAAAAGAACGATCTGGCCGCCTCGGCGTCGTACTTCGCCAAGGCGCTGTCGTACAACGCGCTGTCGCTGCAGCAGAGCGAACAGCTGCGCTTCAACCTCGGCCAGCTGTATGTCGCCAGCGGCCAGTTCGATGCCGGCATCGACGCGCTGCGCGACTACATGGCCAAGGCCTGCAATCCGGTCTCGCCGGACGCCCACGTGTTCCTGGCCAGCGCGCTGGCCGAGCGCAAGCGCTATCCGGAAGCGCTGGCCGAAGTCGACATCGCGCTGGCCGCCAGCAAGATCGTCAAGGAGTCGTGGGTGCAGTTCAAGCTCGGCCTGCTCTACGAAGCCAAGGACTACAAGGGCTCGGCGGAAACGCTGTTGCAGCTGATCGCCGTGAACACCGGCAAGGCCGACTACTGGAAGCAGCTGGCCGGCGTGCTGCTGCAGATGGAAGACAGCACCCAGGCCGCCGCCGTGCTGGCACTGGCCGAGCGGCAAGGGATGCTGGCCAGCGCCGACGACATCCGCAATCTGTACAACACCTACATGATCATCGGCGAGCCGCAGAAGGCCGCGCAGCTGATGGACGCCGCGATCACCGACCACAAGCTGCCGCTCGACGAGAAGAACCTGGAGTCGGTGTCGAACGCCTGGATCAATGCCCGCGAGACCGCCAAGGCCGAAGCCACGCTGAAGCAGCTGGCGGCGATGGCCGAGCGCGGCGAGTACTACTTCCGCCTCGGCGCGATGTATGGCGATCAGGAGCGCTGGAAGGATTCCCGCGAGATGCTGGAACGCGCGCT
>CAYPJK010000586.1:0-1983 GCA_964411025.1 uncultured Nevskia sp. | reverse complement strand
CTCGCGGTAGAAGATCTTCACGCAGTGGCCGAACACGATCGGATGGCTGACCTTCATCATCGTCGCCTTGACGTGCAGCGAGAACATCACGCCGGTCTTGTGGGCGTCCTCGATCTGCTCCTCGTAGAACGCGCACAGCGCCTTCTTGCTCATGAACATGCTGTCGACCACTTCACGGTCGAGCAGCGGCACCTTGTCCTTCAGCACCATCGTCTTGCCGCTGCGGGTCAGCAGCTCCATGCGCACGGTGCGGGCGCGGTCAAGCGTCAGCGACTTTTCGCCGTGGTAGAAGTCGCCGTGGTGCATGTGCGACACGTGGCTGCGCGAGGCCTGACTCCATTCCGACATCGAATGCGGGTTCTTGCGGGCGTACTCCTTCACCGCCTTCGGCGCCCGGCGGTCGGAATTGCCTTCACGCAGCACCGGGTTGACGGCCGAGCCGGTGACCTTGGCGTAGCGGGCGCGGATCGCCTTTTCCTCGTCGGTCTTAGGCGCTTCCGGGTAGTCCGGCACCGCGTAGCCTTTGGCCTGCAGTTCCTTGATCGCGGCCACCAGCTGCGACACCGAGGCGCTGATGTTCGGCAGCTTGATAATGTTGGCGTCCGGACGCAGTGTCAGCTTGCCGAGCCCGCCCAGCTCGTCGGTGACCCGCTGGTCTTCGCGCAGGAATTCCGGGAAGGCGGCCAGGATGCGCGACGCCACCGAGATGTCGCTGGTCTTCACGCAGACGCCCGCAGGCGCGGTGAACGCTTCGATGATCGGCAGGAACGACGCAGTGGCCAGCAGCGGGGCCTCATCGGTGAGGGTGTAGACGATCGTCGATTTCTGCTCGCTCACGGCTGCTTCTCCTGTTCGTTTGTTCTGGCGTCACGGCCGTGGTTCACGGCCTGCGCGGGGCAGGCCGCCGAATCCGGCCGTGCGGGGGTCGGGGTCGCCATGTTAGCCAAGGTTGGCGGCCGCGCATTGCCCATCCGTGCCGATTTCATGATCGCCGGCGCGTGGCCTGCCGCCGGCTGCCGCCGACGGCGGTCGACCACCGGGACGCCGCACCGCGATGACCGTATCGGCCGCATGCCGGAAGGCGCGCGGTCAGCGCACCACCACCGGATTGACCGGCGCGCCGGAGCCGTTGACCACCTTCAGCGGCGCGGCCACGTAAAGGAAGCTCCACTGGCCGTCGGCCGCGCAGTCGTCGGCCAGCGGATCGAGCTGGCAGATCTCGGTGAAGGTCACGCCGAGGTTCGACATCAGCGCGATGTGCAACGGCAGCGCGACACCGGACACCGGGTCCATCGTCACCTCGTTGGCGATGGTGTCGGTCACCAGGTTCGGGATTTCCATCTCGTGGAACCAGCTCACCAGCTCCGGCGAATAGGTCAGGCCCGGCTCGACGAAGTTCTTGTAGAACTCGACCCGGTCGCGCTCGTAGAAGCTGCCGATCCAGCCGGTCCGGATGATCAGGATGTCGTGCTTCTCGATCGTCACGCCCTGCTTTGCGGCGGCGTCGAGCAGGTCCAGGTGGGTGAAGGTCTCGCCGGGGTCGAGCACGTGCTTGCCGCGATGCCGAGCCATGTCGATCAGCACCGCGCGGCCGACGATGCCGCGCTCGGCCAGCGGATAGACCGATGCCTTGGTCATGCCGCCGATCGTGGTGTTGGCGTCATAGCCGTTGTAGAGCTTGTCGTCGCACCAGACGTGGCCCAGCGCGTCGTACTGCGTCGAGCCCTGCAGGTACATGAACATCACGTCGTCGGCGTATTCGATGTTGCCGGGGAACTGCACGCCCTTGCCGCACAGCCAGTGGCCGTGGTCCATCACGTTGATGCGCTGCGCCTGGTTGCGGCCCGGCCAGACCGGATCGCCGCCCGGCTTGCCCATCGGAATCTGCAGGGTGTAGGTCTTGCCCTGGCGTACCGCCGCGACGCCGCGCAGCACCTCGGCCTGGGTCAGGAAATTCAGCCCGCCGACTTCATCGTCGGCCCC
>CAYPJK010000585.1:0-1985 GCA_964411025.1 uncultured Nevskia sp. | reverse complement strand
AAGTTCGATGGCCTCCTTAGAGACCGTAGGCGGATGGATCAATCCGCGCTCTTCGACCGTAAACACGAACAGCAGTCGATAGATCAGGCGAAGAAGCTGTTGGTAGAACGCCTCGCCGGACAGCTCGCTGTTCTATGTCGCCGATGACCGCTTCCGCCTGGAGCAGCGAGTCGAGCGGCTGCTCAAGCGCACCGCGCACGCCGAGTTCCCACGCTCCAAGACCCGGCATCTGGTGTCGAACGTGCGAATCCGCAGCCGTTCGGAAGCGGAACTGGAGGTCGGCGCAGCGGTGCTGACCTATCGCACCAAGATGGGCCTGACCGAAACCTACATCGGCAGCTATCGCTATCGGCTGGTGGTGGACGACGGCCGCCTGCTGATCCGCGAGAAGCGCTGCATTCTCGACATGGATGGGCTGAAGCCCAATGGCCGCATCAGCATCATCCTGTGAGCGCACGTCGATGAATCCTCCCTTCCGCTACAAGCGTCTTGGCTACGTTGCGCTGAACGTCACCGATCTGGCCCGCAGCACCGCGTTTTACCGCGATCTGGTCGGCCTCGATGTCAGCGACGCCAGCGACGCTTGCGTCGCACTGCGCTGCTCGCGCGACCATCACGCGCTGCTGCTCTACCCGGCGGCCGCGCCGGGGCTCAAGCGCATCGCCTTCGAACTGGAATCGGCTGCGGATCTCGCCGCCGCCCGCAAGCACCTGACCGGCCTCGGGCTGGCCGTGGATGCGGTGTCGGCCGAAGAACGGAAATCGCTGCGGCTGGTCGATGCGCTGCGCTTCCGGATACCCGGCAGCGGCCTGTGCATCGAACTGTTCGTGCAGATGATGTTCATGGCCAAGCCGTTCGAGGCGCGGCTGACGCAGATCGAGCGGCTCGGTCATGTCGTCGTCAACGTCGCGGACTTCAACGGCACCGTGGACCTCTTGACCACCCAGCTTGGCTTTCGCACCTCGGACTTCGTGCCGGGCTTCGCGGCGTTCCTCCGCTGCTTTCCGAACCCGCTGCATCACTCGCTGGCCGTGCTCGCCGGCGCCGACAGCCACCTGAACCATGTGAACTTCATGGTCCACGACATCGACGACATCGGCCGGGCGATGAACCGCATGAAGGCGGCCGGTGTGGAGATCGTGTTCGGCCCGGGCCGGCATCTGCCGTCGGAAAGCATCTTCCTGTACTTCCTCGATCCGGACGGCATGACCGTCGAATACAGCTTCGGCATGGAATGCTTCCCGGAAGCCGGCGCCCGCGAAGCGCGGCTGCTGGAACCGGTACCGGCCACGCTCGATACCTGGGGCAGCGTTGCCACGCCGGCGTTCGGCAAGATCGGCGCGATCGAGCAGCGGTCATGAACGGCCCGCGCTTCGAAGGCCAGGTGGCAATCGTCACCGGCGCCGGCCGCGGCATCGGCTACGCGTGTGCCGAGCGATTCGCGTCGGAAGGCGCAAGTCTGGTGATCGGCGATCTCGATCAGGCGCAGGTCGATGCGGCGGTCGACGAGCTGATCGCCGACTACGGTGGCAAGGTGGTCGGCGTGGCCGGCGACTTGTCGCAGCAGTCGGTCGCCGAAGCGACCATCCAGGCCGCACTCCAACATTTCGGCCGCATCGACGTGCTGGTCAACAACGCCGGTGGCGGCATCCTGCGGCCGTTCCTGGCGCACACGCCGGAGACGCTGAAGGCGACCATCGACCGCAACCTGTGGACCTGCATCTGGTGCTGCTGGTACGCACTGCCGACGATGCGCGCGCAGGGCTATGGCCGCATCGTCAACCTCGGTGCCGACTCGGTACGCAACGGCCTGTTCGACCATGCCGCCTACAACGCCGCCAAGGGCGGCATGCACGGCATCACGACGGGCCTGGCACGCGAGTTCGCGCGTGACGGCATCACCGTCAACACCGTCGCGCCCTGCGTCGTGAACACGCCGCAGCTCGCCGAAGTGGCGGCCGTGAATCCCGAACTCGTGCGCAAGG
>CAYPJK010000584.1:0-1986 GCA_964411025.1 uncultured Nevskia sp. | reverse complement strand
TCGAATTCCTCGGCGATGCGCTGCTGAACTTCACCGTGGCGGCGGAAATTTTCCGGCTGCGGCCGAAGGCGCGCGAGGGCGACCTGTCGCGGCTGCGGGCCAGCGTGGTCCGCGAGGAAACGCTGGCGGTGGCCGCCCGCCGTGTGCCGTTGTCGGAGGCCATGCGCTTCGGCCCCGGCGAGCTGCGCACCGGTGGCCACAAGCGGGCCTCGTCGCTGGCCGACGGGCTGGAAGCGCTGGTTGGCGGCGTCTATCTCGATGGCGGCATCGAGCCGGCGCAAGCGCTGTGCCTGCGGCTGCTGGCGCCGGAACTGGCCAGCCTGCCGGAAGTCGGTTCGCTGAAGGATTTCAAGACCCGCCTGCAGGAAGTGCTGCAGGCGCAGTCGCGGCCGCTGCCGGAATACAGCGTGCTCAGCGAGGACGGTCCGGCCCATCGCCGCAATTTCAAGGTTCGCTGCCAGCTCGCCGACGTGGCGATGGCGACGGAAGCGGAAGCACACTCTCGGCGCATTGCCGAGCAACGGGCGGCCAGCATGATGCTGGACGCGATCACCTCAAGCGAGAAAAAGAAGCATGCGTAGCGGAGTCGTGGCCATCGTCGGCCGGCCGAATGTCGGCAAATCCAGCCTTCTCAACGCCCTGGTCGGCCGCAAGGTATCGATCACGGCGCCGAAGCCACAGACCACGCGGCATCGCATCCAGGGTGTGCTGCACGGCGACGAGGCCCAGGTGGTGTTCGTCGACACCCCGGGCATGCACCGGGCGGCCAAGAAGGCGCTGAACAAGGCGATGAACGATGCCGCCAGCAACAGCCTGCACGACATCGACCTGGCACTGTTCGTCATCGAGGCGGGTCGCTGGACCGACGAGGACGACGCGGTGCTGGAGCGCCTGAAGGTGGTCAAGGCGCCGGTGGCGTTGGTGATCAACAAGGTCGACCAGTTCAGTGACAAGAACGCGCTGCTGCCGCTGATGGAAAAGCTCAGCCCCCTGCGCGAATGGGCCTTCGTGATGCCGCTGTCGGCACTCAAGGGGGCCAATGTCAACGTGCTGGCCAAGCAGTTGCTGGCGCGGATGCCGGATGGCCCGCCGCTGTACCCGGAAGGGCAGGTGGTCGGCCATGACCTCGGCTTCACGATCTCCGAGCTGGTGCGTGAAAAGCTGATGCGCTCGCTGGCCCAGGAACTGCCATACGCGCTGACCGTGGAAACCGAGGCGCTGGAACAGGAAGGCGCGCTGCTGAAGGCCAGTGCGGTGATCTGGGTCGAGCGCGACGGCCAGAAGAAGATCGTCATCGGCGAGAACGGCGAGATGCTCAAGCGCATCGGCACCGCGGCCCGCCGCGAGCTGGAAACGCTGACCGGCCGCAAGGTGTTCCTGAAGCTCTGGGTCCGTGTCAAGGAAGGCTGGACCGACGATCCGAAGGCGCTGAGCCGCTTCGGCTACGAAGGCGGCTAGACGTCCGGCGGCCCGACGCAGCCGTGGCCACCGCCCGCATCGAACTGCAGCCAGCCTGGCTGCTGTCGCAGAAGCCTTACCGCGAAACCAGCGAACTGCTGGAAGTGCTGAGCCGCGATCACGGCCGCGTCGGCCTCGTGGCGCGGGGGCTGCGCGGCGCCCGCGCCCGGCAGCGCGGCGTGGTCGGTCCGTTCCGGCCGCTGCTGCTGTCCTGGGTCGAAAAGGGCGAACTCGGCACGCTGACCGCCGTCGAGGCCGGCGGCCCGGAAGTGCGGCTGCCGGGTGAGCAGATCTACCTCGGCTGGTACCTCAACGAGCTGCTGCTGAAACTGCTGATCCGCCACGATCCGCACCCGGCGCTATGGGCCGATTACGGCACTGCGATGGACCGGCTGGGGATCGACGTGGCGGCCGGAGAAGCCGGCCTGCGGGTGTTCGAGAAGCGCCTGCTCGAACAGCTGGGCTATGGCCTGCCGCTCGACGCGTCGATCGATCCGCAGGCGCACTTCCAGTTTCGTCCGGACCTTG
>CAYPJK010000583.1:0-2001 GCA_964411025.1 uncultured Nevskia sp. | reverse complement strand
GGCCAGGCGGCGCTGGAGGTGCTGAATGCCGCATCCCGGGTGTCGACACTCGAGCGGCTGGGCAGCTACCGTCTGCAACTCGGCAGTGATCCGGCCAATGCCGGCGCGGCGCAGCTCAACCTGAGCACCAGCGAAGGCGCGCTGCAGTTGTCGGGCCAGGGAACGCTCGGGGCCAGCGGGCTGCGATTCCGCGGCGAGGCGCGGGCGGCCGAGGCCGACGAGCCGGCGTTGACGAACCTGCTGAACATCATCGGACGGCGCGACGGCGCGCGGTCCGTCATAGCGATCGGATGACCATGAGCCTGCCCCCGCAACGTCCGCCACGAGCCGCCCGCAGACAGCGCGCGTTGCGCTCCCTCGCCGCCGCCTGCGCCTTCGGCCTGACGCTGACCGCGCTGCCGCCGGTGCTGGCGCAGAAGGACAAGGAAAAGGCCCGCGAGCCGGTCACGCTGAACTTCGTCAACGCCGAGATCGAAGGCGTGTCGCGCGCCATCGGCGCCATCCTCGAGCGTCAGATCGTCGTTGACCCGCGCGTCAAGGGCCAGATCACGCTGTACAGCGAGCAGCCCCTGCAACCACGCGAGGCCTACCTCAACTTCCTGGCGGCGCTGCGCGGCCTGGGCTTCACGGTGGTCGAGGTCGCGGGCCTGCTGAAGGTCGTGCCCGAAGCCGACGCCAAGCTGCAGACCGGCACGGTCTCGGTCGGCACGGTCACGCGCCAGGGCGACCAGATCATCACGCAGATCTTCCGGCTCAACCACGAGAACGCCGCCAACCTGGTGGCGGTGTTGCGACCGCTCATCAGCCCGAACAACACGATCAACGCCAACCCTGGCAACAACACCCTGGTCATCACCGACTACGCCGACAACCTGCAGCGCATCGCCAAGGTCATCGCGACCATGGACGTGCCGGCCAACACCGACGTCGACGTGATCCCGCTGAAGAACGCGGTGGCCGCCGACATCGCGGTTCTGGTGCAGCGCCTGTCGGACACCAGCACCGTGCAGGGCGCGGTGCCGGCGGCCGGCACGCTGTCGGTGCTGGCCGATTCGCGCACCAACTCGCTGCTGGTGCGCGCCGCCAATCCGGCGCGGCTGGCCCAGGTGCGATCGCTGGTGGCCAAACTCGACCAGCCGGGCGCCGGCGGCGCCGGCGGCAGCAACATCTACGTTGTCTACCTGAAGAACGCCGATGCGACGCGGCTGGCCCAGGTGCTGCGCGCCGCCTTTCCCACGCCGGGCGGCGGCACGTCCGGGAGCAGTGGTCTCAGCGGCCTGTCGGGCCTCGGGCAGAACACCGCGCTCGCGCAGTCGCAGGCCAACGTGCAGGGCGCATCGTCGACGACCGGCGGCGCCGCGCCGCAGACCACCAGCCCGGTCACGTCGGCCGCCCAGCCGCAGACCGGCGGCTTCATCCAGGCCGACCCGGCGACCAACTCGCTGATCATCACCGCGGCCGAACCGCTGTACCGCCAACTGCGCTCGGTCATCGACCAGCTCGACTCGCGACGCGCGCAGGTCTACGTCGAGTCGATGATCGTCGAGGTCAACGCCACCAAGGCCGCCGACGTCGGCTTCCAGTGGCAGGGCCTGATCGGCAAGGACGGCGACAAGACCGGCGTGATCGCCGGCACCAACTTCGGCACCGGCGGCAACAACATCATCAACCTGTCGGTCGCCGCGGCGGGCGGCAGCAGCGGCAGCAGCGGCAGCGCGACGCTGCCGTCGGCCGGCCTCAACGTCGGCATCATCAGGCGCTACGCCGGCATCTACACGCTGGGCGCGCTGGCGCGCTTCCTCGAAACCAACGCCGACGGCAACATCCTGTCGACGCCCAACCTGGTGACCCTGGACAACGAGGAAGCCAAGATCGTCGTCGGCCAGAACGTGCCCTTCGTGACCGGCTCCTTCACCAACACCGGCACCGGCAGCGGCGCGACCAATCCCTTCCAGACCATCGAGCGCAAGGACGTCGGCATCACGCTGCGCGTCAAGCCGC
>CAYPJK010000582.1:0-2002 GCA_964411025.1 uncultured Nevskia sp. | reverse complement strand
GCAGGTTCTCGATCGCCCAGCCGGTGACGTGAATGTGTCCGAAGAGCCCGTGCGCGAGACTGCGCTGGGCTGTCGCGGCGAGGACTGAGACTGCGCAGAGCGCCGCGACGGCGCGTGCGGCATATCGATTTGAAAGGCTCATCGTGGCTCCCCGCCGAGCCTTGTGCCTGCTCTGCCGCAGTTGTGCAACCGCTGGCGCATGCCGGCGCTTGACAAGTTCACGCTTCCGCCGCGTAATGAGCTACGTTGCCAAATCAACATCAGCTTCGCATTCACCGCGCTATGAAAGACCCCGCCGTCGAGCGTACCGTCCAGCTGCCGTCCAGGATCTACGCTCACTTCTTTGCCGGCCGTAGCGGCTGGCGCAGTGCCGTCAGGAACTTCTGGCCCAAGCTCCTGGTTTCGTTCCGCTCCGGCGGCGCGAAGGGCACCGGGAACGAAGCGGGCTTCGCCGCCGAGCTGTTGCGCCACGTCCTTCTGCCGGTGGCGCGCGGATATGCACGGCTGCTGCGACGCTATTCGGCGGGTGAGGTGTTCGTTCCGACGCAGCCGATCGCCTGGGTGAACCATTTGGAAGCGAACTGGAAGATGATGCGCGATGAGCTCGACCGCTTGCGCGGCGGCTTCGAATTGCCCGCCCTCGTTGAGGTCATTCCCGGCGAGCAGTACGTTGCCGACAAGCGCTGGAGGATGTTCATCTTCCGCTATTTTGGGCGATCCATCGCGGAGAATTGCGCGCTGTGTCCGCGCACCGCAGCCCTGCTCGAGCAAGTCCCGGGGCTGATTTCGGCCAACTTCTCGGTGTTGCAACCCGGGGCTCGCCTGGCGGCGCATCATGGTCTGTTCGCCGGCGTGCTGCGTTATCATCTCGGCCTGATCGTGCCTGAGCGCGCCGATCACTGCGCCCTGCGCGTCGACGGCGAGATTCGCCATTGGCAGGAAGGCGCCAGCCTCCTGTTCGACGACACGCGCCGGCACGAGGCCTGGAACGCCACGGATCAGGACCGCGTCATTCTGCTGCTGGATGTCCGGCGCCAGCTGCCGCGGCCACTATGCTGGATCAACGATGCGCTTCTCGCTGTCCTGTCCAGGCTCGTCATGCCGCAGCTCGCCAGCGTCGAGCGAATGCTTCCGAGCGTTGCAGCCGCCGCCTTGCCGATCTCCGACGAACGCAGCCCGGTAGCCTGACGCTCGTACGCCTTGGCAAGGTTCGTTGTCGCCTGCCTGGTACACGGGCAATTCTATTGACAGTGGCCAGCCGATCGGCGATCCGTAGTGGTCAGGGTGGTCAATACGCCAAAGAAAACCGAATCTCCTGGCCTTGCTCGCGAGCGCCGAACGACATGCATGTCCAACGGGTCGTAACCAACGAGACCTGTAACCAGAACTGCTGGTTCTGCAACGCGCGCCGGCCGGCGGAGCGCGCCGAGCTCGTGGCCAGGGCGGCGGTGCGGCAGCGGATCGAAGCGGCGCATGCCGGGCAGACCCGGGAGATCATTCTCACCGGCGGCGAGCCGACGCTACGGAGCGACATTGTCGATCTCGTCGGGCGGGCAGCGGCGGGCGACGTGCGAGTCGCCATCGAGACCAACGCCGCACTCATTGACGCGCCGCGGGCGCAAGCCTTGGCCGCGGCTGGCCTCGCTGTGGCGCGTGTCCAATTGGTAGCCTGGGGCGAGTCCGCCGCTGACGCCATCACTCGCGACCCCGGCGGTTTCACAGCGGCATTGAGCGGTATCCGGGCGCTTGACGCAGCCGGGGTGAGGGTTGAGGTGAGCGTGCCAATCGTGCGCCGTAATCTGGAGCTTCTGCCGGCGCTGCCGCGTGAGATCACGGCAGCCAGGCTGCCGGTTGCGGCGCTGGTCTTGATCGCAGTCATCGCTGCACCCGACCCTGGCGAATGTGCCTCGATCGCGGCGATCGGTGCTGCGATTGCCGCGGTCTCGGAGCAGGGACGCCGAGTCGGGTTGGCGGTGCGCTTGGACCCGACTACGTTCGTGCA
>CAYPJK010000581.1:0-2003 GCA_964411025.1 uncultured Nevskia sp. | reverse complement strand
CAGGCGGCATCCGGTTGCTGGTGACCGGCATCGCGGCAGGTCCCGGGATAGATGGGGCCATCGATGCCGGCTGGTGAACTGGCCGCCAATCGGGCCCGCGTGCAGGTGCAGCGATAACAGGCACCGGATTGGCGCAACTGTTCGAACGCCGCCTGGTAGGCGGCCTCGTGGCCGGACTGGTAACGAACAGCTTCGTCCCAGTGCAAGCCGTGGCAGTCGAGCTGATGGAGGATGGTGTCGGCATGTTCCGGCCGGCAGCGTGGGCCGTCGATGTCGTCAATCCGCAGCAGCCAGCGGCCGCCGGCATGGCGCGCCGCCAGAAAACTGGCCAGCGCCGTGATCAGCGAGCCGAGATGCAGCGGGCCCGAAGGGGTGGGTGCGAAGCGCCCGCGATAGGGGCGCTGTCCGGAATGATCGGCTGCCGTGTCCATGCTGGGAACTCGTTCAGTACACTGCTATCTGCGCTTACGGCGCCCATCTGCCGATCTGTGCCGTGCAGTCGCCGATGCGGCCCATCCCGATCCTCGAAACATGCCAACGTCCAGATGAAAGTCGGCTTTGCAGTGCTCTACCAATGGCAGGTCAAGGCCGGCAAGGTCCGTCAGTTCGCGACCGCCTGGGCCGACATGACCGATGCACTGAAGGCGCAACGCGGCGCACTCGGCTCACGTTTGCATCGCTCGGACCAGGGAACCTGGATGGCGTATGCGCAGTGGCCGGACCGGGCCACCTACGAGCGGGTTGGCACGCTCGACCAGATCTTCCCCGATGCGCTCGAACGCCTGCTGGATGCGGTCGAGGACACCTGGCCGCCGATCTTCATGACGCCGCACGACGATCGTCTCGACCCGATCGAATGACGATCCGGCCCCGGTGCGCCTGCGCCGGGACCGAATCCGCTCCTCAGTGACCCTGGAAGCCCTGCCACATCGCCGGCGGCAGCGACACCGTGTCGGCAAAGCTCGGGTTCCAGCCGGGCGCGCGGTGCTCCACCGTCACATGGGTGTAGATCCCGCCGCGCACATACCAGTCGGCCGTCAGGCGCATGAATCGCGGCTGCGTCACTGCCACCAGATCATCGAGAAGCCGGTTGGTCACCGCCTCGTGGAACGCGCCTTCGTCGCGGTAGCTCCACAGGTAGAGCTTCAGCGACTTCAGCTCCACGCACAGCGCTTCCGGAATGTATTCGAGGTACAGCGTGGCGAAATCCGGCTGCCCGGTCTTGGGGCACAGGCAGGTGAATTCAGGCATCCGCATGCGGATGACGAAATCGCGCCCTGGGTTCGGGTTCGGGAAGTTTTCCAGCGATTTCGAAGGCTTGGTGGACATGTTGAATGACGTTGCGGGGAAATTGGGACCGCTATTGTCGCAAATGACGACCGTTGCCGATGTACCGAAAGGCGGCTCCGGCCTCCGATCCGGTGTCATCCCTTAAACTGGCGGCCTTCCGCGACGGGTGTTCGTCCCGTCCCTCGTCCTCGAAGCCTTCCGTCCATGCGTTTATCCGGAATCAAACTCGCCGGGTTCAAGTCGTTCGTCGACCCGACCAGCTTGCCGCTGCCGTCCCGCCTCACCTCGGTGGTCGGGCCAAATGGCTGCGGCAAGTCGAACCTGATCGACGCGGTGCGCTGGGTGCTCGGCGAAGCCAGCATCAAGAACCTGCGCGGCGCCGATTCCGAGGACGTGATCTTCAACGGCTCGCGCAGCCGCAAGCCGGCGGGTCGGGCCAGCGTCGAACTGACCTTCGACAACAGCGATTTCCAGGTCACCGGGCCGTTCGCGGCCTACGCCGAACTGGCGGTCAAGCGCGAACTGACGCGCGACGGCGGCAGCCAGTACTACCTGAACGGCACCAAGTGCCTGAAGCGCGATGTCACCGACCTGTTCCTCGGCACCGGTCTGGGCGGCAAGAACCAGTACGCGATCATCGAGCAGGGCATGGTCTCCCGGATGGTCGAGGCCAAGCCGGAGGAATTGCGCCAGCTGCTCGAGGAAGCCGCCGG
>CAYPJK010000580.1:0-2004 GCA_964411025.1 uncultured Nevskia sp. | reverse complement strand
GGGTGCCTACACCGGCGCCGACGCGGCCCGCCCCGGCCGTTTCGAACGCGCCGACGGCGGCACGCTGTTCCTCGACGAGATTTCCAGCCTGTCGCTGCAGGCGCAGGGCAAGCTGCTGCGGGCCATCCAGGAACACGAGATCGAAAGAGTCGGCGCGATCCGCGTGCAGAAGGTCGACGTCCGGCTGGTGGCGGCCGCCAACTGCGATCTGCGGGCAGAAGTCGAGGCGGGCCGCTTCCGGGCCGACCTGTTCTACCGCCTCAATGTCTTTCCGATCGAGATTCCGCCGCTGCGCGAACGGCGCGAGGACATTCCGCTACTGGTGTCGCTGTTCATCGAACGCTATGCCAGCCGCTTCGGCAAGACCGTCGGCGGCCTGACGCCGCGCGCATTTGATGCCCTGTGGGACTACCACTGGCCCGGCAACGTGCGGGAGCTGGAAAACATGGTGCAGCGCGCGGTGATCCTGGCCGAGGATGGCGGCGGCATCGACGTGCAGCACCTGTTTTCCGGCGGCGAGAAGCTGCGTGCCGCCTCGTTAAACCTGAACGTCAACGGCACGCTGGTGCCGAGCGCCGCCGCACAGGCTGCGCCTGCCAGCGAACCGGACAGCCGCCACCGGCAGCTTGCCGATCAATGGCTGGACGCGCAGCAGAGCTTCGCCGACCTCGAAGCGCTGCTGGTGCAGCGGGCGCTGGAGCGGTCAGGCGGCAATCTGTCGGCCGCGGCCCGGCAGCTGGGCCTGCGGCGCGGCCAGATGGAATACCGGCTGAAGAAGCGCGGCGGCGAGCCGGCCGCCGACTGACGGCGGCACCGCTGCCGGCCGTGTTCAGCGCGTTTCTGCAGGCGGGACCGGCTTGCGGCTGAGCAGCCCCAGGATCGGCGTGCCATGGGCGCGCATCGCCGGCTCGATCTGGCGATGCAGCGCGTGGTAGCGGTAGAACGGCACGCGCGGGAACAGGTGGTGCACGGAGTGCAGGTTCTGCCCCAGCCAGAACCACTCCAGCGGCTTGAGCCAGGCCGGCATGATCAGGCTGCTGGTATTGCGGTAGCGCGCCGGCTCCTGGTACGGCAGGTGCGGCCGGTAGGCGAACCAGTAGGCGGTGAAGAAGGCACCGCACAGATAGCCGACCAGCAGCATCGCGCCGGCCGTCCAGGTTGGCACCAGCATCAGGAAGAGCACGCGCCAGCCGATCGCCAGCGTCACCTCGGCGATGAAGCCGAGCTTTTCGCGCCGTGCCGCGGTCTGCCAGTAGTCGCGGAACAGGAAGGAGTTCTGCACCCACAGGAAGCGCAGCCCGCAGACGATGAAGGCAATCAGGCCGTCGCGCATGCCGCTGACCACATAGTCCGGATCCTTGTCCGGCTGGTTGGTGTAGCGGTGGTGCGTGAAGTGCTCGACCGTATGCGTCGAGTACGGCACCGTGATCAGCGGCGCGACCAGATAGCCGCAGAGATCGTTGACCCACTTCAGGCGATCATTGCCGCCGTGGATGTTGCCGTGGGCCGCCTCGTGCAGCGGCGTGTAAGACAAGTATGTGAGCACGGCATAGCTCAGCGTCGCGGCCCAGAACGGCATGACGCCGGTGGCGAACAGGACGAGATTGGCGACGAACGCGGTCAGCACCAGCAGCACCAGCGCCACGGTTGGCCAGGCGAATTCGCCGGTGTACGTGCGGGCGGTGGCGATGGCCTGCTGATTGAGCGCGGCAAGGTCGTGCGACATGAGATGCTCCGGCAGATGAACGACGTGGCACAGCCTAACCACCCGCCCCTCCCGCCGACAGCGCATTGCCGGCCTGCGGCAGCGCATTTCCGGCCGGCGCCGGGTGGCTGCGCATGAACCTCACGGCGGACCTTGTGACGGCCCAGGCCGGGCTGGCGGTGCAGCACCCGATCGCGATCGCCCAGGTGATGGTCAACTTCGCCGCCGGCCATGGCGTCGACGCCGGCACCTGCCTGCTCGGCACCGGTATCCGTGAGGCCCAGCTGCATGACCCGGAC
>CAYPJK010000579.1:0-2005 GCA_964411025.1 uncultured Nevskia sp. | reverse complement strand
TTCGAGCCGCTCGTTGTTGTCGTGGCCGGCCGAACGGTGGGTCAGCGCCCGCTGCAGCAGGCCGGCTTCACGGAAGCGGTAGCCGATGGCCTGCTGCAGGCGCTCGCGCGCTGCGGCTTCGATCTCGCGCGCGCTCAACCGCCGGGTACCGCGCGCAGGGGAACGTCATTGGCAAAGTGCGCGACCACGATGATGTTGGCGAACAGCGGCACTTCGGCGTCGTAGTCGTAGCTCAGGAAGAGACCCGCTTGATTGCGCACCACCTTGATGTCGCGCGGCTCGATCTGGTCGATGTAGTCGATGTCCCAGCGCTTCTGCAGCGCGCTGCGCACGGCGGCAACGTCGACTTCGCTGCCGATCACCGAGGCTTGCGCGGCGACATCGCGAACGGCCTTGCTGACGGTGAATTCGTTCAGATAGAGCGGGCCGATCTTGATGCCGCACAGCGCGATGAAGGCAATGCTGCCGAACAGGTACAGGCCGCTCCACAAACCGAGGCCCAGTTGCGACGTGCGTGCATTCATGAGGTGCTCCGTTGACCTGCGGTTCGAGTGACCGAACCCGAGGGTCAGCGGATCAGCGTGCCGATCCGCGACAGCACCGGCCGCGCCCGTTCATGGTCCCAGCTCATCCAGACCAGCTCGGCGCGCCCTTTCAGGTTCGCTTCCGGGACGGTGCCCCAGCAACGGCTGTCGTTCGAGCCGTCGCGGTTGTCGCCCATCATGAAATAGTGCCCGGGTGGCACGGTGAACTCGAAGTTGTCGCCGTTGGGCTGCACGAACGGGCAGCTGAACGGATCGGAAACGCGGTCCGGCTTGATCAGGATGTCGTGCTTCACGCCGCCGAAGTCCTCGTGCATGCGGACGTCGCCGTAGCCGACATCGCTCTGCACCGCCGCCATCGAGATCGGCGCTTCGACGCCGTTCACCGTCAGCCGCTTGCCGGCGTACTGGATGCGATCGCCGGGCGTGCCGATCACCCGCTTGATGAAGTCGTTGCCCCGATTAGGGTCCGAGGCATTGGTGTTCGGGTAGATGAACACCACCACGTCGCCGCGCTTCGGCTCGCCAAGCGAGACGATCTTGCAGCCGCCGACCGGGCAGCGCAGCCCGTAGGAAAACTTGTTGACCAGGATGAAGTCGCCGACGTGCAGGGTCGGGATCATCGAGCCGGACGGAATCCGGAATGGTTCATACAGGAACGAGCGGATCACGAACACGGCCGCGATCACCGGGAACAGGCCGCCGAAGAACTCCGAGAACGCGCCCTGCTTCTCCGGAATGCCGGTGGCGGCGACGCGCCGGGCGCGCTTCGGCGCGGCACTGAAGCGCTCGATCGACCAGATGATGCCGGTGACCACCGTCGCCACGGTGAGGATCAGGTTGAACAGGACGGTGAAGCTCATGAATGGAGACCGGACGTTGGACGGGTGAACTGCTTGGGACTGGCCGCGAGCGCCCAGCGTTGGAACGGCATCAGCTGCGGCGGTCGACACCCAGCACGGCCAGGAAGGCCTCCTGCGGGATTTCCACCGAACCCACCTGCTTCATGCGCTTCTTGCCTTCCTTCTGCTTTTCGAGAAGCTTCTTCTTGCGGCTGATGTCGCCGCCGTAGCACTTGGCGAGCACGTTCTTGCGGATCGCCTTGACGGTCGAGCGGGCGATGATTTTGGCGCCGATCGCCGCCTGAATCGCGACATCGAACATCTGGCGGTGGATCACGTCCTTCATCCGCTCGCAGAGATCGCGGCCACGCGTTTCGGCGTCGTTGCGATGAACGATGGTCGCCAGCGCATCGACCTTGTCGCCGTTGACCAGTACGTCCAGCTTGACCAGCGGCGCAGTCTGGAAGCGCTCGAATTCGTACTCGAAGCTGGCGAAACCGCGGCTGACCGACTTCAGCCGGTCGAAGAAATCCAGCACCACTTCGGCCAGCGGCATCTCGACTTCCAGCTGTACCTGGTTGCCGTGATAGCGCAGGTTCTTCTGCACGCCCCGCTTCTCCA
>CAYPJK010000578.1:0-2008 GCA_964411025.1 uncultured Nevskia sp. | reverse complement strand
CATAGACGCGAGGATGAGGCATCTGGATGAAGCGTCATCCGCTCATCGCCTTCTTTGCCATGGCCTACGCGCTGTCGTGGTGGCCATGGATCTGGGCCGCCTTCGATTCGCAAGCGCCATCGACAATTCTGCCATGCGGACCGCTGCTGGCCGCGCTGATCGTGCTCGCGGTCACGGGCGGCTGGGGGGCGGTTTGGGAATTCCTGAAGCGGATCGCCCAGTGGCGTGTCGGGTTCGGCTGGTTCGCGCTCGTGCTGGGTCTGCCTGTCGCCATCACTGCGATTTCTGCTGCTCTCAATCTTGCGCTTGGCGCGCAGATGGCGCCGCGTTTTCTTGGCTGGGCCGATCTTGCCGCGCGGCTGATGTTCATCCTGCTGATCATCGGCCTCGGTGAAGAGCCGGCGTGGCGGGGCTTTGCCTTGCCGCGCCTGATGGTCGGTCGATCCGCGCTGTCGGCCAGCTTGATCCTCGGCCTGCTGCATGCCCTCTGGCACCTGCCCTTGTTGGGCGTCGAATACGATCTCGGCACTGTGCTGCCGTGGCTGTTGGGCGTGCTTGGCTTCGCGGTGCTGGTGACCTGGGTCTATCTGCATACCGGAGGGAGCCTGCTGCTGCCGATGCTGTTCCACACCTCGGTCAACGTTTCGGCGATCGCCTTCGGCTGGTTTTCGGGCGACGACCTGCTGCGCCTGTGGTGGCTGTTCGGCGCACTGTGGGTGCTTGCCGCTGGCCTCGTCGCCGCGCGTTTTGGCCCGACGTTGAAGCGGCGCGTACCCGCCTAGACACCCACCGCCGCAGTTTCGTGCGCGCTACCGGCTCGCATGGTGGGGCACGTCGATCATGCGCCGCGTGCCGCCCTCGACATCGTAGATGTGGAATGAATCCATGTTGCGGCCGTAGAGGTGCAGGCTGACGCAGGTTTCGCGCTCGCGCGGAACGCCGGTCCGGTGGATATGGTCGGGGTTCGGCACGAAGCTGGAGACCGAGCCGGGGTTCAGCAGGATCACGCCGCCGCGTTTGAGGCGAATGCCGCTGTCGGCGGTGATCTCGCCGGACGCCGACATATAGCTCCGCTCCTCCAGCACGCCGCGGACGATGCCGACGACACCCCAGCAGCCATGGTCGTGGACCGGCGTCCATTGGCCGGGCAGCCAGACCAGCGCGAACAGGGAGAGGTTGCCGCTGGGCGCAATGTGGATTGCGTTCCGGGCATAGTGCTCCGGCTCGCTGCGGTAGTGTTCGGCGGAGAGGAACCCACCGGCACCGGCTGCTAGGGTCTGCATCAACGGCGCGATCGCCGTGACCCGGTCGGCCGCCTTCTCCGTGTTGGCGATAACCGCCTCGCATTCTTCGACAAAAGCCCCCAGAGACGGATGCATGATGAGCTCCCATGGCCGCGCAACCCGTCCAGCCTGACACAGGGGCCTTGTCCTTGCCATCGGCTTGACGATGCAGGGTCATGTGCGTGACCCTGAGCCAGCTTCAGCGCAAACATCGTGGGGCTGGTCGATTGAAAGCGATCAAGTGGATCCGCAGGCAGCGGCACGCGAAGCCGCCGTTCGCTGGCATCTTGACCAGTAGTACGCTGGCGGCCTGGCTGATCCGGCGGCCGCACGATACCCTCGATGTGCTCCCGCAACTGATCGACAAGGTGAATGTGGGGCGGCCGGTGTCGCAGCGCGCGGATGTGCGCCGGGCAGTCGCCGATCTGGATCGCGATGGCGTCGCGATCCTGGAGCGGGTCGCGCCGCAAGCGCTGATCGATGCGGCGCGCCGCGATCTCGACCGCTTTGTGGAGCGACTGCCGGCGCTCGCGGGCACCACACGGACCAAGATGCACAGCAGCGGCAGGATGGAGGATTATCCGGTCCACGAGTTCCAGCGCGACCTCAACATCTATCGCAGCCACGATCCGCTGGTGTTCTCGCCGGCCTATGCAAGATTCCTCCTGCTGCCGGAGCTGCGCGAGGTGGTCGCCGGCTATCTTGGCCGCAACTGGCTGTACCAG
>CAYPJK010000577.1:0-2017 GCA_964411025.1 uncultured Nevskia sp. | reverse complement strand
CGGCAGCGCCGGACCAGCACGGCGCACCCGGCAATCAGTCGAGACGGGCGGGCGGAAAATAGAGCCCAGTGGGGGAACGCACCCACACCGATCCGGACACCTGGCGCTCGGCTGGTGTCGCGTAGCGATAGTCGTAGAGCACCGCGCGCACCAGTCGCGGCGCCTGGCCGGCGAACGGATTGCTCGCGAGCAGGCCGGTGACGGCCGGTTCGTTGGCGAGCAGCCGAGCCAGGAAAGGGCGGAACCACGGCGTGTCGTCGGCATTGCTCAGCGCCGCGAACCACATCTGCCAATCGAGTCGCGGTTGATGCGGGATGTTCCAGCGCAGCGTCTGCATCGCGGCGCCGGGCTTGTAACGGAACCGATAAGCCTGCCAGTGCCGACCATCCAATGAACCTTCGAGCTCGATTTCGGGCCGGGTGCGCGTCATCACCGCGAACAGGCCGTAGCCGTTGACCAGCCGCAGCGGCACCAGCGGCGCGATCATGGCCTGCAGCACCGCCGGTGGGGTGGCGAACGGACGCCACAGGTAATAGACATTGCCGAGCACGACCACGAGCACGGCCGGGGCCAGCGCGCATTGCCGCCAGCGGCGGCGAGGTGCGGGTGTTCGTATGCTGGCGCCGCCGGCCCACGCGCCGTCGTCGAACAGAAACACGCACAGCGCGATGGTCAGGAGATTGAAGAAATTGTAGTTGCCGGTCAGCAGGATGCAGAGCTCGAGCAGTACGAAGCCGGCCGCGGCCAGGCGGCGCGGCCGGCGCGGCGTGAAGACCAACACGGGCAGGACCAGCTCGATGAAGAATGTCGCGAGCACCGACAGCCGGTCGAACCAGGCCGGCAACTGATGCGCGTACCAGGCCAGCGGCGTCGGCAACGGTTGCGTGTAGTAGTGGAAGTCGAGTGCGCTCAGGGTGGTCCAGCTGGGGTCACCCGAGAGCAGCTTGACGCAGCCCGACAGAAACATGAAACGGAACAGCAGCAGGCGGAACAGCCAGCTGACCGGGCGGGTCCCGAGCGGCAACAACAGGCTCAGGAAGCCGCATTCGAGCAACAGCAGGTCCCACTGGAAACTCATGAAATCGCGGCCGACCGCGAATAGCGAGAGATAGAGCAGCCAGGCCGACGCGAGCGCCGGCCACTGCAGACGGCCGCACGCCGCGCAGGCGCCGGCCAGCGCACCGAGGATGCAACTGCCGACGAGCAGCCGATCATCGGCGGCGAGCCAGAACAGGCTCGGCAGCTCGCGCAGCGCACGCAGGCCGTAGACCCTGCGTGCCGCCTCCAGCAGATCGGCGGCCGGCACGATGCCATGGGCGCCGAGCAGCCCTTCGACCTGCACCGCCAGCGAACTGAAGGCGGCCACATAGACCAATCCGAGCAGGCGCGGAAACCACATTGCCGCACGCGCATAGCGCGCCGGATACCGTTCGTCGCCCCACAGCAGGCGCGCGGCCCGGTAGACGCCTTCGCGGTGCGCCGCGATCAGCGCATAGACCGCTTCAGCCAGCCTCGCGAACAGGCGGTTGCGGGCGTACAGCCAGGCCCACAACGGCGTACCGCCGTACGCGAGCACGCGCAAACTGGCCGCCGCGGCGCTGCAATGCTCGCCATCAGGCAAGCGCAGCTGCACCGCTTGCCGGCACGCCTGCGGCGCGAGCCCGAGCGCGGCCGCGCGCTCCTGATAAGGCGCGTAGTCGACGGCCGTGCTGGTCAGTCGCGCCCAATAGCGGACCCAGTAGCGGCAGAAACCGCACTCGCCGTCGTACAGCAGGAGCGGCCGGGCAGCCGTCACGGCTGCAGCAGCGGCAACGTGCGGTGCTTGAGGCACACGACGAGTGCCACGCCGGCCCCGCCCCCGGCCACCAGTCCGGACAGACCGAGTCCCGGCATCCCGCTTGCCCGCAGCAGCGCCAGCGCCGTCGCCACGGCAGCCCACACGACCGCCCACCGCGCCAGGCGTCCATGCGGCCGCAGCAGCGTGGTCGCGGCCGCGGCGCCGGCCACGGCAGCACCG
>CAYPJK010000576.1:0-2019 GCA_964411025.1 uncultured Nevskia sp. | reverse complement strand
GCGTAACGGGCGTCTTCCGGCTTGCCGGCATTGCGGATGAACAGGTGGCTGCCGAGCCGCAATCCCCAGATGCCGCCGAGCAGCCCCAGCACCAGCCGTGTCTCCGCGGCGGCCGACCCGAAACTTGCATACCAGACGGCGAGAAAGCCCATCGACCAGGACCAGACCGGATCGACCATGCCGGCGTTGCGGGTCTTCAGCTGCACGGCCCAGACCACGGCAAGCGCCAGCGCCACAAGGACGAAGCCGGACAGCGCAGCAAAGACAGGCGTCATGGTGTCGGAGGCGGGGGCGGACGGGAGCCGGAACTTGAATCCGGGAACAGAACTCGAAAAGTCGAATCCACGGGTCGATTGTGCAGTGCACGCAAGCCAGTTTACGGTGCACCGCCCAAATCGGATGAGACGCTCGCCGCGATGCCGGCGCGTGTCCTTGAATCAGGAAACAACACTTTGATGATCAACAGATTTCCGGTCGCGCTGCGGCCGTCGTCGAGGCCGCTGGCGGCGGCTGGCCTGAGCGCGCTGCTGGCGCTCGCCGGCTGTGCCGGCAAGAACGCCAAGCCCGGCACCACGCTGGCCGAGGCCGAAACCGCCGTGGCGCGCGCCGAGCGGGCGCGGATCGGCGACTACGATCCCGCGTCCTGGAAAGCCGCCCGCGAGAACCTGGCCCAGGCCCGAGCCTCGTCCGGCAGCAAGGAAGCGGATATCGCCTCGCGCTGGTTCGCCGCCCGCGCCAAGGCCGACTCCGAACTGGGCATGGTGCGCGCGGAGCGCGCCCGGCTTTCGGCATTGACGATGTCACTGAAGCGCGAGATCGCCGCGCTTTCGCCGGCAGCGGCGCCGGTGGCGACGCCCGAAACCTCCGACACCGCGCCGCCGGAGGCCACGCCATGAAGCAGACGCCGATCCGGCCACTGGCCGTTGCCGCACTGCTGCTCGCCCTGTCGGGCTGCAGCAGCCTGAACCTGCCGTCGCTCAAGCTGCCGTCATTCTCGGCGCCGGCCGAGGCGGTACCGCCCGGCGTCGAACCGGCCACCGCCGCCGTCGCCCGCATCCGCGCCGCGCTGCTGACGCTGCGCAGCGATCCTGGCCTGGCCGCCCGGGTGCCGAATGAAATCGTCGAAGCGGAAGCGATGCTGCAAGCGGCCGATACCAGCCAGCATGATCCGCAGAACGGCGCGGCGCGGATCTACCTGGCCGAGCGCAAGGTCGAGGAAGTGCGGGCGCTGGCCGAACTGCGGGCGCTGGAGGTGGAGTACGAATCGCTGCGCAAGCAGCGCGATGCGCTGAAGCCGGCCAACGGCAGCTTCTGAGCTTTCACGATCCAGCCGCCAGCCCGTCTGCCGGCCGGCGGTGCGGATGCGGGGCGGTCCGCCGCTCAGCGCAGCGCCGCCAGTGCCGCGACGGCCTGCTGCGTGTGGGCATGCGCGGGGCCCAGCGCCGCCGTCAGCACCGTGATGCTTTCCTGCAGCAGCGCGCGTGCCCGTTCACGCTGTCCGGCGGCCGCGTGCAGTTCGCCGGCACGGGCCAGGTACCAGCCCAGATCCCACTCGCCGCCGCGATAGACGCGCCGCGCCCGCGCCAGCGTGTCGTCGGCCAGGGCCAGCGCCGCCGGCAGGTCGCCGGCATCGGCCTGGAAGCGCGCGCCGTTGATCGCATGGGTCAGCGTGTCCGGGTGATCGGGGCCGGCAATGCGGCGATCGACGGCCAGCGTCTCCCGCTGCATCAGCGCCGCCTCGCGGTGCCGGCCGAGCGCCGCCAGCGTGGTGGCGACGTGGTTCAGGCTGCGCGCCAGCTTCGGCGTTTCGCTGCCCTTGGCGCGCTGGTAGGCGACCCCGGCCTCGAACAATGGCAGCGCCTCTGCCGGACGGCCGAGCTTCAGCCAGGCATAGGCAAGGTCGTTGGCGGCGGTGATGCTGTACTCGTTCTCCCGGCCGGTGGCGGCCAGGGTGCGCTCGCGTGCCTCGCGCAGCACCGGCACCGCTTCGTCGTAGCGGCCGGCCTTGTTCAGCACGGT
>CAYPJK010000575.1:0-2023 GCA_964411025.1 uncultured Nevskia sp. | reverse complement strand
AGCAGTTCGTCGCCGGCCGCTACCGCGCCTGGTCGGCACGGCCGGGGTTCGAGCAGCGCCTGCCCGCCGCCACGGTCATCGGCGCCGCCGAGGGCGGCCTGCGCATCCAGGTGCTCGCCGCGCGCGAGCCCGGAGTCCCGATCGAAAACCCGCGGCAGACGCCGGCGTGGAAATACCCGCGCACCTACGGCCCGCGCAGCCCCAGCTTCGCCCGCGCGCTGCGCAAGGACTGGAGCGGCGAATCCCACCTCTACGTGTCCGGCACCGCCAGCGTCGTCGGCCACGAGACGCACCACGCCGCCGACGCCGACGCGCAGCTGCGCGAGATTCACACCAACATGCAGGCGCTGCTCGCCGAGGCCGGCGGCGGCTGGCAGCCGCAGTCGCTGAAACTCTACGTGCGTCGTGCGGCGGATTTCGCACCGTCGCGACGTCTCGCGCTGACGCTGTGGGGCGACCAGGCCCCGTTCCTGTGGGTGCAGGGCGACATCTGCCGACGCGACCTGCTGCTGGAAGTCGAGGGCGTGTTCACCCGCTAGAGGTTCGCGCGGCGCGAATCCCGCTCATACGGGCAAAAAAAGTGATACGGAATGTGTATCACGGCGGCCGTGCCGAGGGCCGAAAACGGCTCAATCCCCGCTCAGGCGGGTGCGCGTTGCGGCGCGGTCCCCGGTTGCGGCAACGCGTAACTGCCGCTGATGTGCGCCACGACGGTCTGCGGGTCGGCGCTGCTGCAGACGGTGACGTCCATCACCGCCAGCCGGCGTCCGAGCTTGAGCAGCCGCGCTTCCGCCAGCAGGTCGCCGGGTTTGCCCTTGTTGAGAAAATGCAGGGTCATGTCGCTGGTCACCGCCATCAGCTCGGGGCCGATGTGGCCCATCACGCAAACGTACATGGCGATGTCGGCGGCGGTGAACACCGTCGGGCCCGAGATCACGTTGCCGGGTCGCAGCATCCATTTCTTGAACAGCAGGCGCACGCGCGCCGAGCCGGGCCTGAGGTCTTCCACCTGCATGAACGGTTCGCGCGCGGCGAACCCCAGGTGAATGAGTTTCTCCAGCTCCGCCGGTTTCAGTTTCAGTTCCATGGCATCCATCCAAAGCCCGCGACACTATCCCAGATCAGCTTCAGCGACAGCCCCAGCAGCAGCGCTTTGAACAGGCGGCGGAATAGCGTCTCGCTCAGGTGCCGGTTGAGGCCGCGGCCGGCGACGGTGCCGGCGATCACCGCGACCAGCAGCGGCAGCAGCAGCTCGGTCTGCGCGAACACGGTGAAGCCGACGCTGCCGTACGCCACCACTTTCAGCGCGTGACCCAGCGTCTGGCACAGCGCCAGCGTGCCGATCACGGTCTCCTTCTTCCACTCCGGGCGCAGGAACAGGCGGCCGACGAACAGGCCGGTCGCGCCGACGAACATGCCGACGCTGCCGTTGAGAAACCCGGCCAGCAGCAGCGACGGCACCTCCGGGAGCGGCTCCTGGCCGTCCTTCGTCGGCCGCAGCGACACCAGGATGAAACCGGCGAGGATCAATCGGATGACGTTGACGTCCATCGCCGCCACGTACGGCGCCACCAGGAACGGCGCCGGAACGCCGGTCAGCGAGAACCAGAACAGCGCGCGCCATTCCACGTGCCGCAGGTAGGCGACGGTGCGCGAGAGATTGGCGACGAACTGCGCGGTCGCCAGCAGCGGCACGGCGTGGGTCGGCGCCAGCCCCAGCGCGTACAGCACGCCGATGAGGATGGTGCCGCCGCCGACGCCGGCGACCCCGGACAGCGCCGCGGTGAAAAACCCGGTGGCGGCGACGAGCGCGGTCAACATCTATAAGACGATGGCGGTGGCCAGAGCGAGCATCAGCCCCATGCCGGCAATGTCGGTGCCGGTGGTCAGGAAGATCGAGGAGGCGGTCGACGGGTCGGCGCCGAACTTGCGCAGCGTCAGCGGCACCATCACGCCACACAGACCGCTGGCCATGCGCGCGCCGATCATCGCCAGCGCGATCACCGCGCCCAGCTTCAGCGCC
>CAYPJK010000574.1:0-2023 GCA_964411025.1 uncultured Nevskia sp. | reverse complement strand
ACGCGGTCGGCCGCAGGTCGAGCCGCGGCGGATAGAGCAGCAGGGCCGCGCCACTCGGAATGGCGATCGCCGGCAGGTCGCTGACCACCGTGTCCCAATCGTCCCAAACGGCAAAGGTGGCAAGGGCGATGGCGAGGCTGACCAGCAGGAATTGCAGTAGGGCCGAGCGTTGCTGCCACGTCACCACGGCGGTGAACGGCAGGGTCGCAAGGGCGGCTGCCCACAGGCTCCCGTTCGGCACCGCGACGCCGGCCGCCGCCAGCGTCGTCCCGCAGATGCACAGCGCGATGGCAAGATGGCCGAGAAACGCGCCGACCTGCCCGCGCTGCAGCAGCGCGAAACCGCCGCCGAACACCGCGACGCCGACAGCCGCCACCAACAGGTTCGGCTCCTCGATCCCAAAGCCGAGATCCATCACCGCCCAGGCAAAGAACAGCCCGGCGATCACCGTGATCCACGCGCCGATACCCAGCACCACCTGGACGTACCAAGGCGCGTGATCGTGATGTGCCGATGTGCTGAGCGCCGCCTGGGCCGCAACCGGATCGATCCCGAACCTGGCGCACAGCTGAGTGAGGCTGGTCATGCCGGCACCGCCGACAGCTGGGTGCGCAAGTGGCGCATGGCGAACGCGGCGGTGCCGGTGCCGACAACCGCCCATACGACCATCGCGCCAAATCCGGTGAGCGCCGGACCGACATCCTGGAAGTCGAAGCCGATCGCCTCATCGATCAGGCGGAACCCGATGACGATGAAAAACAGATCCAGGACGCCGATCAGGATGACGCTGGCCGCGAAGTCGGGCCACACCCGCCAATAGGCGAATCCCGCCACGGCGGCGATCGCCACGAATGCGCCGATCCGCAGTGCAGCCGACCCAAATTCGCCACCGTCGATGACGGCGGCCGCCGCCGGCCAGAACAGCGCGACCAGCGCGGCCGCCAGCAGCACCAGCCGTGTCCAGTGCCCCGCCATCCAGTTCATCCGATACTCGACCGCCGCCTCGCGCGCCACCACTGCCAGCGCGAGGCTGCCGCCGACCAGCACCCCGATCTGACCTTCGCTCATGGTCATCCACAGCGTCTGCGCGCAGTAGAGCGCCAGCGCGACGACCGCCACCACCAGCCACAGCAGCCAGTGCACCGCGCTGCGCGCGATGATGGCCCACGGCAGGATCAGCGCCGCCCAGGCGACGAACAGCTCGAACGCATCGGCACCGGTCTGATAGACCTGCCCGATCACCGCCAGCAGCACGCCGGTCAATACCGAGGCCGCGATCAGCAGCGACTGTCCGATCGCGCGCTCGAGACCGACCAGCAGCGCGCCGACGGCCGCGATCAGCAGCGCGCTCTCCACCACCGCGAACTTCGCGATGTCTGAGAGGTCGTTCCAGTTGTACGCGAAGAAGAAGATCACGCCCGCCAGCAGCTGGCCGGCGCCAAGCGCGAGCAGCGCGCGTCGACCCCAGGCCGACCAATAGCCTTCGTCCCGGACTGCGTTCAGCGCGTGGCGAAACTGGTCCGCCCGCAGCAACCCGGCGCGCCGCAACGCCTGCAGGTCATGAAGAGAGGCGATGGGGTCGGACACGCTCACGCGATCTGGTCGGCCCTAATTGCCGGGAACCGAGAACACTTGACCGGGATAGATCAGATCCGGATTGGCAATCTGATCCTTGTTGGCTTCGTAGATGACGGTGTACTGCACGCCCTGACCGTAGGTATCCCGCGCCAGCTTCCACAGCGAATTGCCCGGCTGGACGACGATGCGGCCGCCTGTCGCCGTCGTGCCCGCAGCGGGCGCAGTCGCAGCGACCGTCGTGGTGCCACCCTCCGCCGCCGGTTGATCCTGACCGCCAGCGCTCGCGGCGGCGACATCGAATGTCGCCTGCTCGAACGGTGTCTCGGCGCGCGCGATCACCTTGCCGGTCCCGTCGACCTGGTCGATGCGGATGACGTGCAGCCCGGGCTCGATCGGCGTCGTCGGCGTAAAGGTCCACAGACCGTCTTCGTCCGCGACTGCTTCG
>CAYPJK010000573.1:0-2024 GCA_964411025.1 uncultured Nevskia sp. | reverse complement strand
GTAGACACTGGACAGCGTGGCCGGGCTGTCGGCACGCGGGGCAAACCACCAGTTTTCGTTGTTCGGTACCCAGTCGCTCACTGCCGGGCTGAAGCCGTCTGAACAGAACACCGCCCGATGACCCGGCGGGATCACCACAGCGGACACCGGTGCCAGCGTGTACGGCACGGTGCCGCCTGGCGGGTAGATCAGCCCGCCCTGCGACACGATCGTGATCGACGCCGTGGCATCCGCATTGACTACCTGCATGCGGAACGGCGTGCCCTCGACGCTGCCAACGCTGGCGGCATTCGGCAGGGCGTCGGTCATGCTGACACCGCCGTTGCTGCGGTAGATCGCGCGATTGCCGGCGTTGCTCGGGTATGTGGTGCTGTTGCCGGTAATCACCAGCGAGGCCGGCATGTAGACCGGCATGGCTTCGATGTCTGGCCCACGGAATCCGCTGGCGAGCTGCACGAAGTGCTGAGGCGACCAGCGGCGGCGGGCCAGCGGGCGAAGATCGGCGGCGGCGGTGGCACCGCTGTTGATCTCGATACTGCGCACGGCGGTGGTCATCGGCGCGGCGCCGTTGTCCGAGCCCAGCCAGGCGTTGCTGCAGGTCGACGGATCGAACCCTGGCACGGTCAGCGTGGCCGACTCGCCTTTGCAGGCATCCGAGAACGCGACCGACACCTGACCGGCCTGGTACGACAGCGCCAGCCGGATCACGCCCGGCACGGCGAAGCACGGCCGCAGCGCACTGACGCTGGGGCCGCCCGACGGTGTGACCACCACACCCACCTGCCCACCTGCGACCAACCGCACCCGGTGCGTGCCGAACGCCAGCGACAGCAGCGTGGCGTCGGCATCCAGCGCGGTGCATTCGGCTGCGACGGTCACTTCAGAAGCGCCAGAGAACAGCGCGGGATCAGCAAAGCGAACGACATCGAGCGGCCGGTCGGCGGAGGTGCCGGGAATGACGGTGATGCGGTCGGCGCGCGGGGCGCGCAGACGCAGCGTGCAGCTGCGCGTGGTGCCGGCTGGTGCGGTCAGTAGGATCACCAGCATCAGGCCGGCAGCGGTGGCTGGCAGGTTGCTGAGGCGTACCCGCGTGCGCGCCAGCCCCACCGAAGCGGGAAAGTTCGCACTGCTGTTGAAGCCGGCGATGGTGGCGCCGGCATTGGTGCGGGCCGTCACGTTGAGCCGCGGACTGCTGCCGGTGTCTGACAGCAGCTGCGCTTCGATGCTGCCTTCCCAGGTCTCGCCCGGCGTCACCGGAATCAGCCCGGCCGGGCCGCCAGGCGGCGGGACGTTGAGACGGATGCCCAGCGTGGCGTCGGACGCACCCGCAGTGGCGGTGAGCGTGAGATCGAACGAGCCATCGGCGTTGGTTGGGCCGACCTGGTAGCTGGTCATCGTGCTTTGCGACCAGTGCGTCGGCAGCGTGCCTGGCGTGCCGCTGACCACGCCGGCCAGAGGCGTGTTCGGGTACAAGTTCTCCGCGCTTTCGGTCGACGGCGTGAACGGGATGAAGCTGGTGGCCAGCACCCCCGGCTCCAGCTGCAGGCCGTAGAGCGTCAGCACGACCACGCCGATGCTGTTGGCCGGCACGCCCCAGGTGACCGATGGAAAGAACGCGGTGGCGTCGGCATCCACTGCCGGGGTACACGTGAACGATGTGGCAGCACCCAGTGCCAGATCCTGCCGGCCCTGATCAGCGGCGCTGACACCCTGGGCGTTGCGCACCACCAGCCGGGCGCTGAAGGTGCCGGCGTTGACGGCGGACTCCACAACGGCATTGCCAGAAAAACTGGCGACACGGCTGGCGTTGATCGGCACGCCGGCCGACGACTCCAGATTGAGCGTGACGGTGGCCGCAACCGCTGAATTGTTGTTGATCGTGAAACGCGCCCGGACAGCAGGTAGCCCATTGATGGTGCTGACCGACAGCACCTCGGACGTGGTGCTTCCGCTCAGGCGCCAGCCGTTCGGCAACACACCTGGGTTGCCGGCGATGGCGCCGGCGAACGTGGGGTTGGACAGCA
>CAYPJK010000572.1:0-2031 GCA_964411025.1 uncultured Nevskia sp. | reverse complement strand
CAACACGCCCATGTCGATACCGCTCAGCAGCGGCAGGCAGGAGTGGGCGTCCCAGACGATTTTCGGCATATTCTTCTCAAAGATTCGGCGAAGGGGCCGCCATGGTCTGTCATCAATCCGCCGATTGCAACCCGCTTCGCCGCGTGTCATCAGAAGAACGGGGACAATTGTGGTTGTATTGGCAAAGAGAGCTGGCAAGAGGGCTGCATGCCGCAGATCAGGATCGAGACCCGCAATCATTGGCTGAAGGGGCGCAACGCCGCTTTGTTCGTGGCCATCCAGGCCGCGATGGTCGAAGCCATCAAGATCCCGATTGACGACCAGTGCTTCCGGCTCATCACCTACGACGCCGACCACTTCCCGACTCCGCCCGGCAAGACCGACCGGTGCCTGGTGATAGAGATTGCTCTCGTCGCCGGCCGTACCCTGGAAGCCAAACGCAATCTCTACGCCGCCATCGCGCGCAATCTCAAGGAAGTCTTCGGCATCGAGGCCGGCGACATTCGCGTAATGCTGGAAGAGGTCGCTCTCGACAATTGGGGCATCAAGGGTAAACCCGCGAGCGAGCTGTAGGTCAGCGCGCCGGCGCCGATCTCGCCGGACGCTCGCCAGCGTTCGCTGTGGCAAGAATGAGCTCCGCCGCCTTGCGACGCGGATTGCGGGCCTGCATATCGATGCTGAGGTCCCTGAGGCGCCGTTTCATGCTGCTGTCAGAAACCAGCCGGCGCACGCTGGCCAGCAGGTCCTGGGGCCGCCACTCGTAGCGTGGCAGGCGTGCGCCGAGTTTCAGTTCCTCCACGCGCTGCGCATTGTCGTGGCCGTCCCAGCAATAGGGCATCACCAGCGACGGCTTGGCGAAGGTCAGCGCTTCGTTCAGCGAATTGTTGCCGCCGTGGTGGATGAACAGATCGACCTGCGGAATTACCGATGGCTGCGGGTACCAGTATTCCAGGTGCACGTTGTCGGGCACGGTCTGGTAGCTGTCCTTGTACGGACCCACCGACATCAGCACCCGGTACGGCGCATCGGCGAACACGTCGATCAGCCGCTGGAACAAATCGGTATCCGCGGCGCCCAGCGATCCGAAGCCAATATAGATCAGCGGCTTGTCATTGTGCTTGGGAAAGAACGGCAATTCGTACGGCGCCTCGGTCCGCACCGCGCCGCCCACATAGGCGAAGCGCGCGGGGTCGAGCGCCTGGCGGCGGCGGTAGCGGGTGCTTTCCGGCGCCAGCAGCAGATTGAGCCACGGCGAAGTTGGCAGGAACACCGCGTCCGGCATCGCCGGTTGGCCGATCGACTTCAGGAACGCGTTGTAGCGTGCGTGCACCGGTTGCACCGCCGCCATGTACGCCGCGCGGAACGCATCCCCCGCTACCCGATCGCCGGTGGCGCAGCCGGAGGTGTAGGGCGGAAGGTCGGGATCGGGCAGCTCGGTCTCCGCGCAGGACACGATCCGCACCCAGGGCACGCCGGCGCTGGCGATGGCGGGAAACAGCACGACGTTGTCGAGGCACACGACATCGGGCCGCAGCTTCGCCAGCGCCTTGCGCAGCCCAGGCTCGGCATGGATCGCGCTGTCGACGATGGCGTTCCAGGCGGGCACCTCGTAGGTCGCGATCTGCTCCAGCGGCGACAGGCGGAAATGCGGGCGATGCTGATCGATGAAGCGCTGCCAGAAATCAGCGATCTCGGCATCGGATTTCAGCGGCGACATCGCGACCGGCACCTCGTCGAAGCCGTAATTGCCGAATACGCCGGCAAAACCGGGATCGCACAGGAACACGGCGCGATGGCCCATGTCGCGCAGCTCCTGCGCCAGCGCGACGCAATTGAGCGAGGCGCCGTATGCGGCCTCCGGCAGGAACGCGATGGTGCGTTGCCCGCTCATCGCGCGCCGCCCACCAGCACTGGGCGCAGCATCGGCGGCGCGCCGCGATTGACGAAACCGGGCCGCGCGCGCTGCGAATTGGTCAGATGATCGCGCATCAACTCAGCGGCGCGGGTCAGGTCGCCGGCCTCCGCCGCATT
>CAYPJK010000571.1:0-2032 GCA_964411025.1 uncultured Nevskia sp. | reverse complement strand
GGCGCGCGGCGGCGCGAGAAGCTCGACCGCAAGCCCTAATCCGCCTCGAAGCCGGTCGGCAGCAGCGGCGCACGCGAGAGCGCGTTGTTGCGCTCGCCGAGCTTCGCCAGCAGGCGGCCGAATTCCGCTTCCAGCCGGTTGATGATCGCCAGCTGCTCGTAGGAATTGCGGGCGTCGCCCAGGTGTTCGCTGGCGCGCTGCACGCTGAGCGTGGCCAGCGTCGCCATCAGCCAGACCAGCAGCACGGCGCCGGCCGCAGTGGCGATCAGCACCGCACGCACCGACAGCACCGGTGCCGGCAGGGCGGATTCGAGCGGAGGCGAGGGCGGAGCGGTCATCGGCGTTCGGTGGTCGGCCGGCGCACAGATCGACGCTGCCCCGGCGACCGTGGGTTATAGGAGGTCGATGCCGGGCCCGGAATGGGAAAAGCTCACGGCGCAAGGGTTTGCGCGTCGGCCGACCTGCGCCGGGGGAACGCGGCTTGCAAGTCCGGCCGCGCTTGCCGCGCGGCTGCCAGCGTGTCGCGGCAGCGGCGTCGGAAATCCGTTGGCATTGCAATGGAATTCCGTGAGGATTCGGCCGTTGTCGGCTGGCATGGTCGCGTCGTTCCGGATTCCCGGCGCTGCATCGCCTGCGACCCATCCACCCTAGTTCGAGGACAACATGACCAAGAAGTGCCTGCCTGCCATCGCCGTCGCCGCCCTGCTAACCCTGCCGCTGCCGTCCGCCTGGGCATTGCCCGATCTGGCAGTCGGCGTGACCGCCGGCACTGCCGGCATCGGCGGTCAGCTGACCACCCGGCTGCTGCCGTTCGTCAACCTGCGCGGCTCGATCCAGGGCCTCGGCTACAACCGCTCGCTGAGCAAGGACGGCATCGATTACGACGGTAAGCTCAAGCTGCTGACCTACGGCGGTTTTGTCGATGTCTACCCGTTCATCAAGGGACCGCGCCTGTCCGCCGGCCTGATCGGCAATGCCAACAAGATGCGTCTGAAGGCCAGCTGCCCGGATACCTGCGAAGTCGGCGACCTGACGGTCAGCGGCGACAGCGCCCAGGTCAACGGCCGACTCGGCTTCCGCAACGTCGCGCCGTACCTGGGCCTGGGCTTCACCAACCCGATGCAGGGCTGGCCGTTCTACGTCGGCTTCGACGCCGGCGTGATGTTCCACGGCAAGCCGAAGCCGAAGCTGGCGGCATCCGGCACCGGCTCGGTCACCGATGGCAGCGGCAATACCCGCGACAACGTCGATCTGGCCACCGATCCCGATGTCCAGGCGGCGATCGGTGACGAGGAAGCCAACCTCGCCGCCGACGTCGACCAGTACACGCTGTATCCGGTGATCCAGCTGAGCCTCGGCTGGCGTTTCTGAGCGCCGACGGCTGTCCCGAGCGGCTAGACTCCGCCGCGCCATGCGCCTGCCGTCTGATTCGCTGCCGCCCGTCCTTGCCATTTCCGGCCCTACCGCGGCCGGCAAGAGCGGGCTGGCGATGGCGCTGTGCGAGCGGCTGGCCGGCCGGGCGGAGATCGTCAGCGTCGATTCCGCACAGATCTATCGCGGCATGGACATCGGTAGCGCCAAGCCGGATGCCGAGGCCCGCGCCCGGGTGCCGCATCACCTGCTCGACATCCTCGACCCGGCCGAGCCGTATTCGGCGGCCCGCTTTGCGGCGGATGCGGCCGAGGCGATCGCGGTAATTCGCGGTCGCGGTCGGGTGCCGGTGCTGGTCGGCGGCACACTGCTGTACTTCCGGGCCCTGTTCGACGGCCTGAGCGAACTGCCGTCGGCCGACCCGGTGTTGCGCGCCGCGCTGGAAGACGAACGCGCCCGGATCGGGGCGGATGCCCAGCACGCCCGGCTGGCGGCGGTCGACCCGGTGACGGCGGCGCGCCTGCATCCGAACGATGTCCAGCGCGTCCAGCGGGCGCTCGAAATCCAGTTGCTGAGCGGGCGGCCGGCGTCCCAGTGGCATGCCGATCCGAAGCCACCGGGACGGGTGCCCGGACGGCTGCTGCGTTTCGCCGTGCAGCCG
>CAYPJK010000570.1:0-2043 GCA_964411025.1 uncultured Nevskia sp. | reverse complement strand
CGAAGTTTGCCGGCGGCCTGGGCAACGACTGGACGCCGGTGCGCGGCATGGGCGGCTGGATCAAGGGCACCAACGGCAAGTCCAATGGCGTGGTGCCGTTCCTGAAGGTGGCCAACGACACCGCGGTGGCCGTGAACCAGGGCGGCAAGCGCAAGGGCGCGGTCTGCGCCTACCTGGAAACCTGGCACCGCGACATCGAGGAATTCCTCGACCTGCGCAAGAACACCGGTGACGACCGTCGCCGCACGCATGACATGAACACCGCGAACTGGGTGCCGGACCTGTTCCTGAAGCGGGTCATGGAAGAAGGCCAGTGGACGCTGTTCAGCCCGGAAGAAACACCGGACCTGCACGAGCTTTACGGTGAGGCGTTCGAGAAGCGCTATGCCGAATACGAAGCGCTGGCCGACCAGGGCCGGATCAAGAACTTCAAGCGTCTGCCGGCGCTGAACCTGTGGCGCAAGATGCTCTCGATGCTGTTCGAGACCGGCCACCCGTGGATCACCTTCAAGGACCCGTGCAACCTGCGCAGCCCGCAGCAGCACGTGGGCGTCGTGCACAGCTCGAACCTGTGCACCGAAATCACGCTGAACACCAAGGCGAACCAGGAAATCGCCGTCTGCAACCTCGGCTCGGTGAACCTGCCGGCGCACATCGTCGACGGCAAGCTCGATCTCGCGAAGCTGGAGCGCACGATCAAGACCGCGATGCGGATGCTCGACAACGTGATCGAGTACAACTACTACTCGGTCGCCACCGCGCGGAACTCGAACCTGCGCCACCGGCCGGTGGGTCTCGGCGTGATGGGCTTCAACGACGCGCTGTTCAAGCTGCGGCTGCCGTATGAATCGGCCGAGGCGATCACCTTCGCCGACCAGTCGATGGAAGCGATCAGCTACTACGCGATCAAGGCTTCGGCCGACCTCGCGGTGGAGCGCGGCGCGTATGCCAGCTTCAAGGGCTCGCTGTGGGATCAGGGCATCCTGCCGTTGGACTCGATCAAGCTCCTGGCCGACGCGCGTGGTTCGTACCTGCGTCAGGACACGTCTGAATCCGGCCAGTTCGACTGGGCCGGCCTGCGGCTGCAGATCAAGACCACCGGCATCCGCAACTCGAACACGATGGCGATTGCGCCGACCGCGACGATTGCCAACATCACCGGCGTGTCGCAGTCGATCGAGCCGATCTACCAGAACCTCTACGTCAAGTCGAACCTGTCGGGCGACTTCACGGTGGTCAACGAGTACCTCGCCAACGAGCTGAAGGCGCTGGATCTCTGGGACGAAGTGATGGTCCACGACCTCAAGTACTTCGACGGCAGCGTGCAGAAGATCGACCGCATTCCGGCCGACATCAAGGCGATCTACAAGACCGCGTTCGAGATCGACCCGAAGGTGCTGGTCGATGCCGGCAGCCGCCGCCAGAAGTGGATCGACCAGGCGCAGAGCCTGAACCTGTACATGGCCGCACCGAGCGGCAAGAAGCTGGACGAGCTGTACCGCCACGCCTGGCTGAGCGGCCTGAAGACCACGTATTACCTGCGCACCCTGGGCGCGACGCACGCCGAGAAGACCACCATCCAGGACGGCCGCCTGAATCAGGTCGGCAAGACGGCTGCCGCGCCGGCCGCCGCTGCGCCGGCAAAGCCGGCCTCAATGGCCGCCGCCAGCGAACCGGTGGCACCGAAGGTCTGCTCGATCCTCGACCCGGACTGCGAGGCGTGCCAGTAAGGACGGCCCAGGCCGAACAGGCCGCGCCCGGCCGGATGCCGAACATCCGGCCGGGCCCTGCTGTCCTTGGTGGCCTGCCCGTGCAGCGCATCCGCAACGCGGTGCCTGCGGCCCCGAACGCGCCGCCGAATTCCCCGCCACCCGCCCACCGCAACCGCGAGGCGGGTGTATAAATATCCATCTTTCCACGTTCAGAAATCCGGAGATTCACCATGCTTGACTGGGACGACGCCCCCGCAACCCCCACCCTCGCCCCGCCGGTGCCGCCGATGGTCGATCAGATCCTCGCAGCACCGCGTGCGCCGGTCGCAAC
>CAYPJK010000569.1:0-2068 GCA_964411025.1 uncultured Nevskia sp. | reverse complement strand
GACCGGGGTGGTACGGGTCTTTGATGTTTTCCTGCATCAGCTTCCAGTTGCCCGGGATGCGCTGGCGGTTGTAGCCGAGGATCGTGAGCGTGCGGCCATCGAACAGGCGATCGAAGTAGCGCAGCACTTCGGGGCCGACGAAGTCCTCGAACGACTCCACGCCGTGGTCGAAGCTGGCGAACACCACGCCGCCGCGCACCGCGACCTTCAGACGGGTCAGCCCGTGTTCGGCGAAGTTGAAATCGGCCGGCATGCCGCCCTGGACCACACCGTCACGCTTGACCCCATGGCGCATCGGCACGCCGCGCAGGCGGCCGTCGAGCGCGTAATTCCACTGGTGGTAGGGACAGACGAAGGCCTGCGCATTGCCGTGGCGTGCGCGGCAGAAGGCCACGCCGCGATGCGCACAGGCGTTCTCGACGACCTGGATCGCACCGTCGAGCGCACGCACCAGGATCACCGAACGCTCGCCGATCTCGGTCCGCTTGTAGTCGCCCGGCTTGGGGATTTCCGCTTCCAGCCCGACGTAGCACCAGTGCTTTTCGTAGAAAAAGCGCTGCAGTTCCCGCTGGTGCAGGCCGGGGTCGTTGTAGACCGCGAACGGGATGCGGCTGGTGCCGCGTTCCCAGTTCATCGGCGCAGCCGTCAGTTCGGCAAGGGCAACCGGCGCGTTCATCGCGATGCACTCACGCCAGCCGCGCCAGCACGGCGGACAGCTCGGCCGGGCTGTCCATCATCAGGCAGTGGCCGCCGGCCAGACGATCGAGCGTCCAGCCCGGCGCATTGGCATAGCGCGCGGCCTCGGCCTGGAACGGACTCGGCTGCCAGTCGTTGGCAACGATGTAGCTGCGCGGAAGCGCGTCGGCCGCGCCGCTCAGCAGCACCGGCCACTGGAAGGTGGCCAGCGACTGCGGATTGCACTGCCGTTCCATCCACGCGGTGGTGGCCGGCGTCTGGCCGAACAGCGCGCCGGGAATCGGCGGAATCAGGCCGTCGTGGTCGCGCGCCTGATGGAAGTGGCCAATGAAGATCGCCGCCGCTTCCGCCGGCAGATTGCGGCGGATGCAGTCGGCCAAGTTCTCGCCATGCGTTGGCACGAAGGCATCGAGATAGACCAGCCGCTTGATCTTCGCGGCGACGCGATCGGCCGCCGAGGTGATCACCATGCCGCCATAGGAATGACCCACCAGGATCACCTCGCTCAGTTCTTCGGCG
This sequence comes from uncultured Nevskia sp., assembly GCA_964411025.1. Classification (GTDB taxonomy): domain Bacteria; phylum Pseudomonadota; class Gammaproteobacteria; order Nevskiales; family Nevskiaceae; genus Nevskia. The sequence goes on along the minus strand of CAYPJK010000569.1, from coordinate 853 downwards.
GCGATCAGGCCGAGCACGTCGCGGGTATGCGTTTCCAGGGTGATGCGCTCGCAGCCCAGATGGCGGCTCTCGCCGTTGCCGGTCAGGCTCGGCGTGAACACCGCGTGGCCGGCGGCGCGCAGGATTTTCGCGACCTCGCGCCAGCACCAGCCGCCGTGCCAGGCACCGTGAATCAGGACGTAATTCGCCATCGTGGTTTTCCTCCCTTGCAGTTCCGGCGGGTCAGTTGGCAACGCGCACGTCGATCTGGCCGAGTCCCGCGATCGAACCGAGCATCCGATCGCCCGGCAGCACCGCGTTCACGCCTTCCGGGGTGCCGGTCATGATCAGGTCGCCCGGTTCCAGCGCCTCGAACATCGACAGCTGGGCGATCGACTCGGCGACCGACCAGATCAGCTTGTCGATGTCCGACGCCTGCCGTGGCTGGCCGTTGACGGTCAGCGCGATCGCCGCCCGCCCGGGGTGACCGATGTCCGACGCGCGGTGGATTGCGCCGATCGGCGCTGATTGCGCGAAGGACTTGCCGAACTCCCAGGGCCGGCCCTTGTCGCGGGCATCGAGCTGCAGGTCGCGGCGGGTCATGTCCAGACCGACCGCGTAGCCGTAGACATGATCGAGCGCGGTCTCGACCGGGATGTCGGCGCCGCCGGTGCCGATCGCCACCACCAGCTCGATCTCGTGATGGAAGTTCCGGGTGCGCGGCGGGTACGGAATGGTCGCCGGCAGGCTGGCATCGACCGCCGCCTGTGCCGGCTTCATGAAGAAGAACGGCGCTTCGCGATCCGGAACGCGACCCATCTCGCGCGCAAGGGCGGCGTAGTTGCGGCCGACGCAGAAGATCCGGTTGACCGGG
>CAYPJK010000568.1:0-2076 GCA_964411025.1 uncultured Nevskia sp. | reverse complement strand
CGATGATGATCAGCAGCGGCGCCGACCAGATCACCAGCTCCAGCTGCGTGGAGTGATTCCACTCCGGCGCATAGGTGGCGCGGCGGTTCGACGCCCGGTAATGCCACGCGAACCAGCCGGTCAGCGCCATCACCGGCACCACGATCAGCAGCATCAGCACGGTGGACACCACGATCAGGTCGCCCTGCTGGCGGGCGACGTCGCCGGCCGCATCGAGCGTGACGAGGTTGCAGCCGGACAGCAGCGCGGACAAAGCGGTCAGGCACAGGGTGGCGGCAAGGCGCAGTGATCGGGCAGGCATGTCGGAATTCGCGACGGGCGCAGTGGCAGGATTGCGGGGCGAAGTCTGGGCCGCAGCCGGCAGGCGCGCGATTGGACCAATTGTCCAATGGGCGCAGGCGGCCACCCGTGCGAAAGTCACGCCGCCGGAAATCCCCGGCCCGCACCCGGATTGCGCCCGATGGCCCTGACCACCGCCCCTACCCGCCCCGCGCTGCCGTCCTCGGCCAGTACGCATCACGCCTCGGTTTCGCCCGGCGAGATCGCCATCGGCGTGGTCATCGGCCGCCTGTCGGAGATGTTCGATTTCTTCGTGTTCGGCATCGCCTCGGTGCTGGTGTTCCCGTCGGTGTTCTTTCCGTTCGTCGACGCCCGTACCGGCACCTTCTACGCGTTCGCGATCTTTTCGCTGGCCTTCGTCGCGCGGCCGTTCGGCTCGGTGCTGTTCCGGCTGATCCACGAACGCTACGGGCGCGGCTCGAAGCTGACCATCGCGCTGTTCGTGCTCGGCACCGCAACGGCGGGCATCGCCTTCCTGCCCGGCTACACGACGCTTGGCGAATGGTCGATCGTGCTGCTGGCGCTGATGCGCATGGCACAGGGCATCGGCCTGGCCGGCTCCTGGGACGGCCTGCCGTCGCTGCTGGCGCTGAACGCGCCGGAAAACCGCCGGGGCTGGTTCGCGATGCTGCCGCAGCTCGGCGGGCCGATCGGCTTCTTCATCGCCGCCGGACTGTTCGCGTTCCTGGTGTCGTCGCTGAAGCCGGAGGACTTTCTGGTCTGGGGCTGGCGCTACCCGTTCTGCGTGGCGTTCGCGATCAACGTGGTGGCGCTGTTCGCACGCCTGCGGCTGGTGGTGACGCCGGAGTTCACCGCGCTCCTGCAGACCCGTGAGCTGGAGCCGTCACCGATCGGCGAACTGCTGAGCAGCCAGCGCGCCAGCATCGTGCTCGGCGCCTTCGCGCCGCTGGCCAGCTTCGCGCTGTTCCACGTCGTCACCGTGTTCCCGCTGTCCTGGGTCACGCTGCTGACCACCGAGAAGGTCAGCGTCGTCGAATGCCTGAGCGTGCAGATGTTCGGCGCGCTGCTGTGCATCGTCGGCATGCTGCTGTCCGGCCAGATCGCCGATCGCATCGGCCGCCGCGCGACGCTCGCGCTCGGCGCCGGCCTGATCGCGCTGTTCAGCCTGATCGGCCTGCTGCCGATGTTCGTCAAGGGCAGCCTGATCGGCGCGCTGCTGTTCGTGCTCGGTGGCTTCGTGCTGCTCGGCTTCACGCACGCGCAGGCCGCCGGCGCGATCAACTCCACGTTCCCGAGCCGCTACCGCTACAGCGGCGCCATCATCACCTCGGATCTCGCCTGGCTGGTCGGCGCGGCGTTCGCGCCGCTGGCCGCGCTGTTCATCGCCAGCCGTTTCGGCGTCGGCTACGTCGGCCTGTACCTGCTGTCCGGCGCGGTCGGCACGCTGATGGCGCTGGGCATCAACCGCAGTCTTGAAATGCGTGACGACTAAGAATTTTTGTTTCGCATTAGCTACGCCTATTGGCAAGCGTTTACCTCTGATAAGCCATAACAGAAGCTGAACAGATCCCCGATCCGACGCTTCCGGCTAAAAACGAACGCTCCGACGAGCTGTCGCATACCAATGCGATGAATCTGCACTCGCTTTCGCCAGTCAGAGACCGTACAGAAGAATGATCTGCATTGCGCCGACGTCCCCCCGCTATGAGTAGCGGTTTGGTTTAGAGCCCTTGGGTGGATGTTATCGCCTAGGCGGCGATCTGCCGGGCGTAGGCG
>CAYPJK010000567.1:0-2080 GCA_964411025.1 uncultured Nevskia sp. | reverse complement strand
CACTATCTCGGCAAAGAGACGGTGCAGAACCTGATGGTGCTGCGCTTCGCCAACTCGCTGTTCGAGCCGCTGTGGAACCGCACCCACATCGACCACGTCCAGATCACGGTGGCGGAGACGGTCGGGGTCGGCGGACGGTGGGGCTATTACGACGCCTCCGGCGCGCTGCGCGACATGGTGCAGAACCATCTGCTCCAGGTGCTGTGCCTGACCGCGATGGAGCCGCCGATCACCCTCGACGCCGATTCCGTGCGCGACGAGAAGGTGAAGGTGCTGAAGTCGCTCAACATGCTGTCCGGCCCGGAAGCCGCCAACGCCACGGTGCGCGGGCAGTATCGCGCCGGCGCGATCGATGGCCAGCCGGTGCCGGGCTATCTCGACGAGACCGACGCCAGGGACCAGAGCAGCTGCGAGACCTATGTCGCGATCCGCGCCGAGATCGACAACTGGCGCTGGGCGGGCGTGCCGTTCTACCTGCGCACCGGCAAGCGGCTGCCGCAGCGCTGCTCCGAGATCGTGGTGCAGTTCAAGACGCCGCCGCATTTCATCTATCCGACCTACGGCGCGATGCCGCCGTCCAACCGCCTGATCATGCGGCTGCAGCCGAACGAGGGCGTCCGGTTCCTGATGCTGAACAAGCGACCGGGTCCCGGCGAGCTGCGCCTGCAGCAGACCGCGCTCAACCTCAGCTTCGCCGACACCTTCGGCAGCATCATCCCGGACGCCTACGAGCGCCTGCTCCTGGATGTGATCCGCGGCCGGCCGACCCTGTTCATGCGGGTGGACGAGGTCGAGGCGGCCTGGCGCTGGACCGACTCCATCCTGGAATCCTGGCAGCAACTGAATGTGCCGGCGAGGCCGTACACAGCCGGCTCTTGGGGGCCAAGCGCCGCCATCGCGCTGATCGAACGCGATGGTAGGACTTGGCATGAGGATGATGCTTGAGAAACCACCGCTTGGTACCAAGGTCCGCTGGACCGATTGTCCCGACCGTCAGAGCTGGGCCAACAAGGCCGCGGAGAAGATCGTGGAGCTGCTGGACGCCAGCATCGCCGAGCGCGGCGAGGCCAGCCTGGTGGTGGCGGGCGGCACGACGCCGCAGCCGATCTACGATCGCCTGTCGCAGATGCATCTCGACTGGCCCAAGGTGCACGTCGGCCTGACCGACGAACGCTGGGTGAAGGCGAGCCATCGCGACAGCAACGCGCACCTGGTGCGCCATTCCCTGCTGCGCAACCAGGCGAAGTCGGCGCAGTTCCATCCGCTCTATATCGACAAGCCCCGGCCCAGCGCCGCGCTGATGGAGGCGGAGCGCACGATCAACGCCATGCCGCGGCCGTTTGACGTGGTGCTGCTGGGGATGGGAACCGACGGCCATTTCGCCTCGTTGTTTCCTGGACTGCCGGAGACCAAGGCCGGGCTCGATCTCCACAATCCCGCTTTGTGCGTGGCAGTGGACAAGCAGCAGAATGGCTATGCGCGCCTGTCTTTGACGATCTCGGCGCTGCTTCATTCCAAGCTGATCCTGGTGGCGATCTCCGGCCGCCCGAAGCGCACCGTGGCGCTGCAGGCCTTGGCCGGCACCAACGGCACGCCGATCGCAACATTGCTGTCCCACCGCAAGGACGACCTGGAATTCCTTTGGACCGAGTGAGTGCCGCATGACCCAGTTGAATCCCGCCATCCAAGAGGTCACGGAGCGGATCAAGGCGAAAAGTGCGGACAGCAGGCGGGATTACCTGGAGCGCATGCAGGCGGCGCGGATGCAGAAGCCGCAGCGCACGCACCTGTCGTGCGGCAACCTGGCGCACGGCTTCGCCGCATGCGACCCCTCCCACAAGCAGGCTCTTGCCGCCGATACGGCGCCCAACATCGGGATCGTCTCGGCTTATAACGACATGCTGTCGGCGCATCAGCCGTACGGCGACTATCCGCCGCTGATCAAGCAGGCCGCGGACGAGATCGGCGCGGTGGCGCAGTTCGCCGGCGGCACGCCCGCGATGTGCGACGGCGTCACGCAGGGGCAGCCCGGCATGGAGCTGTCGCTGTTCAGCCGCGACGTGATCGCGATGTCGACCGC
>CAYPJK010000566.1:0-2080 GCA_964411025.1 uncultured Nevskia sp. | reverse complement strand
CCGTACCACTCAGCGAGACCTGCGTCGGGGTGTTGCTGACGCTGGAGAGGATCGACACCGTACCGGCGCGGACGCCGGTGGCGCGCGGGCGGAAGCGGCCGGTGACCTGGCAGCTCTTGCCGGCATCGAGCCAGCGCGGGCAGTTGTGGGTGCCGACGTAGTCGCCGCTGACGGCGATGTTGCGGATCTCCAGCGGGCCGGTGCCGGTGCTGGTGATGACCAGCGTCTGGTCGCGGCTGACGCTGCCGACCTTCACGCGCCCGAAGTCGAAGCGGCTGACATTGGTCTTGATGCCCGCGGTCAGGCCGCGGCCGGTGCCGGAGAGGCTGATGCGGTCCGGGCTCGTGGCGGCGTTGCTGAAGATCCGCGTTTCACCGTTGCGGGTGCCGACGGCCATCGGCGAGAAGCGGATCGAGATCGTGCAGCTCGCGCCCGGTGCCAGGGTCGTGCCGCAGCTCGTCGTGTGGCGGAAATCGCCGGTGGTGACGATGCTGCTGATGGCCAGCGGCGCCGTGCCCGGGTTCGACACGGTGACGATCTCCGGCTCGCTCGTGGTCTGCACGCCGACGTCGCGGAAGCGCAGCAGGTAGCCGGTGCCGAAATCCAGATCGTTCATGTCCAGATGCAGCGCCGGGCCGGTGGCGACATCCGCCGCTTCGATGGTGATCGCAAGCAGCGCCGTCTCGGCCGCATCGAAATCGGCCGTACCGGCCTGATTCGCCGTCAGCGCGCAGTGGCCGGCGGCCAGGCCCGTCACCGTGCTGCCGCTGACCGAGCAGACATCGGTCGTCGTCGACGCGAACACGATCGGCTTGCCGGACGCACCGCCGAACGCCGAAAGCTGGCTCGTCTCGCCGACCTTGATCGTCGTCGGGTTGGCGGTGAAGCCGCTGATCAACTGCGCCGCCTTGTTCACCGGCAGGTTCAGCGTCACGTCAGCGGCGGCGTCGAAGTCCGCCGTGCCGGCCTGGCTCGCCACCAGCGCGCAGGTGCCGGCGGACAGCGCCGTCACCATCGCCCCGCTGACCGAGCAGACCTCGGTCGTCGTCGTCCGGAACGTCACCGGATTGCCCGACGCACCGCCGGAAGCCGTGAGCATGGCCATGCCACCGACCTTCAGCGCAGCCGGATTCGCCGAGAAGCCGCTGATCAACTGCGCCGCCTTGTTCACCGTGATCGCCAGCGTCTTCTGCGCCGCCGCCGCGTAGCCGTCGTTGCCGGCCTGATCCGCCGCCACCGTGCAGGTGCCGGACGACAGCGCCGTCACCATCGCCCCGCTGACGAAGCAGATGTCGCCGCTCAGGCTGCTGAACGTCACCGCATTGCCGGACGCGCCGCCGGTGGCCGACAGCGTGGCCATGCCGCCCACCTTCAGCGCCGACGGATCGGCCGCAAAGCCGGTGATCGTCTGCGCGCCCTTGGCAACGGTGATGTCCACCGTCTGGTCGCTGGCGGCGAGATAACGGAACTCACCGACATCGCCGGTGCCGGCCAGCGTGGCCTTCACCGTGCAGGTACCGGCCGTGATGCCGGAGGCCGTCATCGTGGTGCCCGTCAGGCTGCCGGCAAACGGGCTCAGCGCACAGACGCTGGTCGTGGTGCTGGTCAGCACCGGCTTGGCGCCCGAGGTGCTGGACGCGAACACCGTGCTGCCGTCGTCACCGACCGTGATCGTGGTCGGATCGGCCGTCAGCGTGATCGTCTGGCCCGCATACGGTGCCGCGCAGGTCGCCGTCGTGCCGCCGCCGCTGCCGGTGCAGCTCCAGCGCCAGGCGCCGTCGCTGCCGGTCACCGCCGACGCGGTGCCGCTGCTGCACAGCAGTTCTACCGGGGCCGAGGCCGTCGGCGTGCCGCTGGCTGCGCCGCAGGTGCCGTTGACCACGGCAGCCGGCGTGCCGGTCACCGGATCGGACGCCGCGCTCGCGCCGTCCTCGCTGATCGCCTTCAGCCGCACCGTCACCGGCGTGCCATTGGTGAGCCCGGTGATCGTCACCGGCGATTCGCCATTGGCCGGATCGAGCGGAATGAACAGGCCGCTGCTGCCGAGCGCGACCCAATAGTTGCTGATCGGCGAGGAGCC
>CAYPJK010000565.1:973-2084 GCA_964411025.1 uncultured Nevskia sp. | reverse complement strand
GTTGATGGCCTACCTGTGCATGGCGGTCGAGGCCGAGTTCTGAGCCCGCTGCGAGCAACGCACCGGCGACGCCGGCGGGTCGCCAGGCCGGGGGTGCGCGGGATTGCGCCATGAGCCCTCGCCGCTTCCTCTACCTGCTCGGCCTGCTGCTGCTGTACTTCGCGGCCAGCCTGTTGCCGGTGGCGTGCGTCGCGACCTACTACGCCGATGGCCTGGCACGGCTGTGGCTGGAATGTGCCGGCGCCGCGGCCGCCAGCGGTGCGCTGCTGTGGTGGCCGCGCCGGCACGACTCGATGCGGCTGCGTGCACGCGACGGCTTCGCCATCGTGGTGCTGTTCTGGATCGCGACTTCGGTGCTGGGCACGGTGCCGCTGCTGCTGAGCCTGGATTTGACGCCCGGTTCGGCTCTGTTCGAGGTCGTGTCCGGGCTGACCACGACCGGGGCGACCGTGCTGAGCGGCCTCGACGGCCTGCCGCAGTCGATCAATTACTACCGCCTGCAATTGCACTGGATCGGCGGCATCGGCGTGATCGTGCTGGCGGTCGCCATCCTGCCCATGCTGGGGGTCGGCGGCATGCAATTGCTCAAGGCCGAGGCCAGCGGCCCGCTCAAGGACGACAAGCTGACCCCGCGCATCGCCAAGACCGCCCAGTACCTGTCCGGCGTGTACGTCGGCTTCACCGTTGTCTGCGCGCTGGCTTACTGGCTGTTCGGCATGTCGGCCTTCGATGCCGTGTGCCACGCCATGTCGACCATCTCCACCGGGGGGTTCTCGACGCACGACGCCAGCCTGGCCTATTTCGACAGCCTCGCGATCGAGTTGATCGCCTGCGTGTTCATGTTCGCCGGCGCCCTGCCGTTCACACTGCATTTCCTCGCCCTGCGCAATCGTGCGCCGTCGATCTACGCCGGGAGCGGCGAGATTCGCCTGTATGTCGCGATCATCGCCAGTGCCATCGCACTGACCACCCTGGTGCTGGTGGTGGAGGGCGCTAATAGCGGTCTCGGGCCAGCACTGCGCAGCGCGACGTTCACGGTCATCTCGATCATCACCAGCACCGGCTTCACCACCGACAACTTCTCGCTGTGGCCGACCCTGCTGCCAGCCTT
>CAYPJK010000565.1:0-963 GCA_964411025.1 uncultured Nevskia sp. | reverse complement strand
CAGTTGCGTCGGTGGCTGCGCCGGCTCGACCGCCGGCGGGATCAAGGTCATCCGCGTGGCCATACTCGCGCGCAACAGCGTGCTGCAGATCCCGCGCCTGGTCCATCCGACCCTGATCCGCCCGCTGACCGTCGAAGGCCGGGTGCTGTCGGACCGGGTCACCGACGCGGTATGGGGCTTCTTCACGCTGTACGTGATCATGTTCGGATTGATCATGCTGCTCGCTATGGTGAGCGGCCTCGACCAGGTGTCGGCGTTCGGTGCAGTGGCGGCCACCCTCAACAACATGGGCCCGGGTCTCGGTGAAACCGCGACGAGTTTCGCCGGCGTCGACGAGTGGATGAAGTACGTGTTCGCGATCTCGATGCTGCTCGGTCGCCTCGAGTTGTACACCTTGCTCGTGATGCTGCACCCGGATTTCTGGCGCGGATGAGGGTGCGGGAGAGGCAGCGCACGGTCGCGGCTGAAGCCGCGAAAGGCGCGCCGCGACATCCAACCGTGCAGGAGCGGCTTCAGCCGCGAAAAGGCACGCTCAGACCTGCTGCCCCAGCACGCGCATGTCGATGAGGGTCACGCTGACGTGCCCGGCCTTGAGCACGACATCGTCGGTGTCGCCGGCGGAATCGACCGTGGCGCTGGCCAGGCCGTGGTGATACTGATCGCCGCGCTGGCGGAAGCAGCCGCCGTACCAGGTATGGCCGAGGCGGGTGCGCGTCAACGCGGGCGCGCCGGCGAGGGTGCCGGGAAAATTCACGTTCCAGGTGGTCGGATCGTGATGGCCGGGCACGATCAGTTCGTGCCATACCCGCGTCACCAGTGGTTCGATCGTGCGTTCGATATACGCGGTCAGTTGCGGCCGAAAACAGCGCTGCTCGTCCCAGTGGCGGAAATCCGCCGGCGTCAGCTCCTGTGACAGCGCCAGCGCCGGCAGCCCGGCGATGTTGGCCTCGAGACAGGCGCCGA
>CAYPJK010000564.1:0-2084 GCA_964411025.1 uncultured Nevskia sp. | reverse complement strand
TGGGCCTGCGCGGCCTCGCGGGGCTGGCCGGCGCGACGGTGACCGGCGAGGGCCGGGTGGCGCTGATCGTCGACTTCCCGGGACTGGTGCGGGCCTGGTCGTCGGGTCTGCACGGCATCGCGCTCTACTGATCCGCGCCCGGCGCTGACCCATGGACCTGCTGAGCATCATCGGCTTCGTGCTGGCGGCGGTCGCGATCGTCGGCGGCTCGATCCTGAAAGGCTCCGGCGTTGCCGCGCTGTGGGGGCCGGCGGCGTTCGTGATCGTCATCGTCGGCACGCTGGCGGCGATCACCGTGCACACGCCGATGGCGACCTTCCGGCGCGGCATGCAGATGGCCCGCTGGGTGTTCCGGCCGCCGCACGAGGATGGTCGCGCGCTGATCGCGCGGATCGTCGAATGGAGCAACAGCGCCCGCAAGCAGGGCCTGCTGGCGCTGGAAGGCGCGGTCGATGCCGAGACCGATCCGTTCATCCGCAAGGGCCTGCAGATGCTGGTCGACGGTGCCGAGCCGGACGTCATCCGCACGACGCTGGAAGTGCAGGTGTCGACCCGCGAGCACTTCGACCTGGCCGGTGCCAAGGTCTGGGAAAGCATGGGCGTCTACGCGCCGACGCTCGGCATCATCGGCGCGGTGATGGGCCTGATGGCGGTGATGCAGAACCTGGCCGATCCCTCGAAGCTCGGCCACGGTATTTCGGCGGCGTTCGTCGCCACCATCTACGGCATCGCCAGCGCCAACCTGTTCTTCCTGCCGATCGCCTCGAAGCTCAAGGCGGCGGTGGCCGCGCAGGTGCGCACGCAGGAAATGATCATCGAAGGCCTGATCGCGATTTCCAACGGCGAGAACCCGCGGAACATCGAGGTCAAGCTGTCCGGCTTCCTGCACTGAGGGCCTGGCCATGGCCCGCCGCCGCAGCCACGAGGAGCACAGCAACCACGAAGCCTGGGCGATTCCCTACGGCGATCTGGTGACGCTGCTGCTGGCGCTGTTCGTGGTGCTGTACTCGATGTCCTCGGTCAACGAGGGCAAGTACCGGGTGCTGTCCGATTCGCTGAACGAGGCTTTCGGCGGCCGGCCGCGCAGCCCTTCGCCGATCCAGATCGGCGACAACCCGCAGCACGGCGCGGTGCCGACGCTGGTCAGCCTGCTGCCGCGTCCGGGCGCTGGCAGCGGTGCCGGGGGCACCCGGATCTCGCCGCTGCGCATGCCGCTGCCGTCGTACGGGCAGCCGCGGGGCGGGGCGCGCGATCTCGGCCGGATGGCTGCCGAAGTGGAAAAGGCGATGGGCTCGCTGGTCGATCGCCAGCTGGTCAGCGTGCGCGCCAACGGTCTGCGGCTGGAGATCGAGATCCGCGCCGACATCCTGTTTCCCAGCGGCGTGGCCGAACTCTCCGAAACGGCCCGGCCGGTGCTGGCGCGGATCGCCGCCGTGCTGGCGCCGTTTCCGAACGCGGTGCGCGTCGAAGGCCACACCGACAACCTGCCGATCGCCACCCGCGCGTTTCCGTCGAACTGGCAGCTGTCGTCGGCGCGCGCGGCCAGCGTCGTCGCGCTGTTCATGGCTGACGGCCTCGACCCGAAGCGGCTCAGCGTTGCCGGCTTCGGCGAGTTCCAGCCGAAGGCCGACAACGACACGCCCGAGGGCCGCAATGCCAATCGCCGCGTGCTGGTCGTGGTGCTCGGCACGCCGGACGCCGCCGAGGCGGCTCAGGACGCTGCCGCTGGACCGCTGCCAGCGCCCGTTCCGCCGGAAGCGGCTGCAGCCGGCCCGCTGCCGGCCGATCTGCCGGCTGCCGATGCGCCGGCACTGCCGCCGCTGCCGGTGTACAGCGCTGCCGATGCCGCGTCCGACGTGATGGTCGATCGCGTGCTGGAAAGCGAGCTGCTGCCGCACGGGCCGCCGGCAGCGCCGTGAGGCTGCCGGTCCCCGTCACCGCCCACCCGAAGGTCGAAAGCCATGTCGATGAATGTTCGCCGCGCCCAGGATGACTCCACGCGCTGGGTCACCTTTGAACTCGCCGGTCAGCTGTATGGGCTGGAAATCCTGAAAGTGCAGGAAGTGCTGGCCGACACCGAGATC
>CAYPJK010000563.1:0-2092 GCA_964411025.1 uncultured Nevskia sp. | reverse complement strand
CCGTCACGGAGGCGCCGGACCCGATCGCGATGCCATTGAAGCTGCTCGCCGAGGCACTGCTGCCGAGCGCCAGCGAACCCTCGCCCGACGCGGAGGCGCCGGCACCCAGCGAAGTGCTCATGCGTGCGATCGCCATGGCGCCGCTGCCGGCCGCGAACGCCGATTCGCCGGACGCTGATGCGCTGCTGCCGATCGCCGTGGATCGTGTCCCCGTGGAGGCGGACTGATGGCCGAAGGCCATCGCGCGATCTCCCGACGCAACTGCGGCACTGCCCTGGGAGATGCTGTCCGCGCCGCTTGCCGATGCACCGGCGCCGATCGCGGTCGCGTTGGGGCCCGCGGCCGAGGCGGCGCTGCCCAGGGAAAGACTCTGTGCGCCGCTGGCCTGTGCGCCGTCGCCGCCGGCGAGCGCCGCGATCCCCGACGCGGTGCTGCTTCGACCCATCGCGATGGCACGTTCGCCGGACACGAGGGCGGCGGTTCCCACGGCGATGCCGTGGGTGGCAGCGGCTGCAACCGCGGCGCCGTTGCCGACGGCCGTTGCGCTGTTGGCGTTCGCCAATGCGAGAGTTCCAATTGCGACGGCCCGCGAGGAACCAGAGCTGGCTTGGGTGCCAATCGCAATAGCACTCAAGCCAGAGGCGGTGGCTCCGGTTCCTTGTGCGGAACTGTCCACGGCGGTCGCGGCAGCGGTCCCGCCTATGGCGGTTGCGCCGTTCGCGCTAGCAATAGTCGAATCGCCCATGGCGACGCTTCGATTGCCTGTTGCCCGCGCCGCATTGCCACTTGCCAGCGCAGCGATGCCGGCTGCATTTGAATTGGAGCCGACGGCGGTAGCTTGCGCGCCGCTAGCGAGCGTTCCGTTGCCAAGCGCGGAACTTTCGTGAGCGGATGCTCGGGCCAGATTACCGAACGCGCTGGCAGACATCGCTGAGGCGTGAGCCAGGTTGCCAACAGTTGCGGCGCCATCAGCAGTTGCCTCCGAACCGTTGCCAATAGCAATCGCGCGTTCACCGGTCGCCAGTGCGCTGGTGCCCTGGGCTACGCTGTCGGTGCCTCCTGCCGACGCCAATGTACCAATAGCGATGCCATTAACCGCCTCTGACGTCGCTGCGGCGCTGCTGCCGATCGCGGTTGAACCGTCGGCGCCCGCCAGCGCTGCGTTGCCCCACGCGATGCTCTGATCGCCGATTGCCTGCGCATTGCTGCCGCCGGCGATCGAATCGACGCCCAGGGCATCGGAACTGAAACCAGTAGCGGTTGATTGCAGGCCTCTGGCCGTGCTGGCGTGGCCGATCGCTGTGGCGCTCTGAGCCACGGCCTGCGTACTGTCGCCGAGCGCGCTGGCCGATAGGCCGGTAACGCGGGCTTCGTTGCCGACCGCAGTTGATCGCTCCCCTGCAGCTAATGCGGCGGTTCCTAGGGCAATACTGTCGTTAGCGGAGGCCGTTACTGCATTGCCAATTGAGATGCTCCGATTTCCAGAGGCCATAGATAAATGACCGCCCGCGAGTGCCGATTCCCCTAACGCAACTGCATTAGATCCTAGCGCGGTGGACTGGGCGCCCCGTGCGCTGGCGTCGTCCCCGCCCGCGAAGGCGGAGTCGGCGATGGCGGAAGCCCGATGACCGACTGCTGTGGAGTCGACCCCGCTCGAAAGGCTGCTTCTTCCCAAGGCAGTCGAATTACTGGCGGTCGCTATCGCGTTATCGCCGAAAGCAGAAGAGGAAGTAGCCGTGGCTTGCGCAAGCGTGCCCACCGCTGAGGATCGAACGCCTGTAGCGTATGAGCTGTCGCCGATGGCGACCGCGCTCGTTCCCGAGGCCAGCGCGTTCGTGCCCTGCGCGATGCTGTCGGTACCGGACGACGTTGCCAGCGTTCCCACCGCGATTCCGTTGGTCGCCGGCTTCGTGACGTTTGCCCGATCGCCGATCGCCGTCGACGAGGTCGAATTCGCGGATGCCATGTTGCCGATCGCGACCGTCTGATTCCTCGCGGCTTGCGAATCGTTTCCGCCCGCGAAAGAAGCTTCACCCACGGCGTCGGAACTGAAGCCGACCGCGGTGGACCTCACGCCGCTGGCGGTCGTGTC
>CAYPJK010000562.1:0-2093 GCA_964411025.1 uncultured Nevskia sp. | reverse complement strand
TGGTGTCGTCGACCACCTGGGTGACGCGGAAATCGACCGCGATGCTCGACAGCGCGAAGGCGCGGGCGAAGTCCAGCCCGTAGGTATCGGCCAGCAGGCCGTTGGTTTCGCGGATCGCCATCTGCATCGCGTTGTCGAGATCCGGGTCGAGGCCGAAGGCCATGAAGTGGGTCGCGCTTTCGGCGCGCGGCGCCGACAGCACGCGGCCCTTGTGCAGGATGAACTGCAGCACCGAGGTGTTGGCGGTCTCGATGGCGTTGACCGTCACTTCGCCATCGCCCTGCGCGGCATGGCTGTCGCCGGTGAAGAACAGGCCGCCCGGATGGAACACCGGCAGGTACAGCGAGGTGCCGTCGACCAGTTCCTTGCAATCGAGATTGCCGCCAAACAGCCCCGGCGGGCCGCTCCGGCGGTTCGGGCCTTCGGATGCCGCCGGCAACAGGCCCATGACGCCCTGGAACGGGCCGAGCGGCACCTCGATGCCGTCACCGAAATGACCGCGGCGGCGCTTGCCGTCGAAAGTCACCACCACCGTGTGCGGTTCCTAGACGTCATCGGGAATGCCGCCACGGCCCGGGCGCTGGCTGACCGTGCCGTACGGAATGCGCGGCGTGACCTTGAGCACCCGCACCTCGATGGTGTCGCCGGGCATCGCGCCTTCGATGGCGATCGGGCCGACCAGCAGGTGGCCGGTCTTGATGTCGGCGTAGCGCTCAGTCTTCTTGACCACCGCGTCGATCTCGCGGATCGCCTCGGCTTCCTCGGCGTTGACGGTGACGCCGTTGGCCTTGAGCCAGGCGAACGGTTCCTCCTCGCCCCAGCGGTTGCCGCCGCCGCCGTCGATGCGCACGGTGGCACCGGACTTCACGGTCAGGATCGGCGCCTTCTGCGCCGGGAAATTGCCGATCACCGAGTTCTCCGGCGTCAGCCGTACCCAGTGATCCGCTTTCGGCAGCGCGATGCCGGCGCGGGCCGGCAGCGTCACCACGCCGAGCAGCAGCAGCGCGGCGATGCGCGCCGGCAGGCGGACGCGACGGGTTTCAGTATTCATCGAAGATCCTCTGGATGTCGGCGAGATCGGTGGTGCGGGTCAGCGCCAGCTGCAACAGGATTCGCGCCTTTTCCGGCAGCAGGTTGTCGCCGGGCACGATGTGCGCCTCGCGGCGGCGCGGCGTGTCCTGCACGCGGCCGCCGTGGGTCCGCGCAGTGGCGACCACGACCACACCCTTGGCCTGGGCGCGCTTGATGGCGTCGGTCTGGCTGGTGGTCGGGCTGCCGGCGCCGGTGCCGTCGACGACGATGCCCTTGACGCCGTGGGCGACCATCGCGTCGATCAGGTAGCCCGGTGCGTCGCGATAGGCATAGGCGATCTCCACCGACGGCAGCGTCTTGTAGTCGCGGCCGGCGAACTCGGACTGCGTGGTGTGGCGGCGCATCGGCGCGCGGTAGAACTTGATCTGGTCGGGATCGGCATAGCCGATCGAGCCGACGTCGATGCCCTTGAAGGTCTGCACGCGATAGGCGGAGGTCTTGGAGACATCGCGCGCCGGCGTGATCACCTGGTTCATGCAGTGGAGCACGCCCTTGCCGGCGGCATCCTTGCTGCCGGCGACGCGCACCGCGTCATACAGATTGCGCGGGCCGTCCCCGGACAGTGCGGTCCACGGCCGCTGCGAGCCGACGAACACCACCGGCTTCGGCGAGTCGACGATCAGATTCATGATGTAGGCCGACTCGGCCAGCGTGTTGGTGCCGTGGGTGACCACCACGCCATCGACGGCCGGATCGCGCAGCAGCTCGCGCAGCCGGGCGGCGACGCGCAGATCATCGCCCTGGGTTTCGCCGCTGGCGCGGTCGACCGGCGGCCGGCCGTCTTCCAGGCGGATGTTGGCGATCGTCGCCAGTTCCGGCTCGTCGTCGAACCAGTCCTGCGGATCGACGCGCGGCACGCCCTTGCCGCCGTAGTTGGCGACGTTCAGGCGCGGCGTGCCCCGGCTGGCGATGGTGCCGCCCATCGACAGGATCACCACCGTCGGCAGCGCGGCGGGGTTCACCGGCGCGGGCGGCAGCGGCGCGTAGGTGGGGATTTCGGC
>CAYPJK010000561.1:0-2098 GCA_964411025.1 uncultured Nevskia sp. | reverse complement strand
GGCCTGGCCGTCGGGTACCCGGCACACGCTGAGCTTGTCCGCCTCGGGATGCGGCACCACCGCCAGCACCTCGGCCACCCGCACGCCGGCGCTGGGCGGCGCCGCTGGCGCGATGCCGCCGGCTTCGATCCCGGCCAGGGTCAGTACCTCCGCGATGCCGGCAGCGTCGAGCGCCGGATCGACCCATTCGCGCAGCCACTGTTCGCTGATCTTCATGCGCGCGTCGGGCGTCCGGCCGGGTCAGGCGAACTGGCGCAGGAACTGCAGGTCGTTCTCGAAGAACAACCGCAGATCCGAGATCCCATGACGCAGCATGGCCAGGCGCTCGACGCCGAGGCCGAAGGCGAAGCCGCTGTAACGCTCGGCGTCGATGCCGACATTGGCCAGCACTTGCGGATGGACCATGCCGCAGCCCATGACCTCCAGCCAGTCACTGATCCCGTGCGCCGATTCGAGCTTGATGTCGACCTCCATCGACGGCTCGGTGAACGGGAAGTACGAGGGCCGGTAACGCACCGCCAGATCGTCGCGTTCGAAGAAGCACTTGAGAAACGCCGCCAGCGTGCCCTTCAGATCGGCCATGCTCACCTGCTCGTCGATGAGCAGCCCTTCGACCTGGTGGAACATCGGCGAGTGCGTCTGATCGTAATCGCAGCGATAGACCCGGCCCGGCGCGATGACGCGCAACGGTGGCTGCCCGGCCAGCATGACCCGGATCTGCACCGGCGAAGTATGGGTGCGCAACAGGCTGCCGTCGGCCAGATAGAAGGTATCGTGCATGGCGCGCGCCGGGTGATGCGGCGGAATGTTGAGCGCCTCGAAGTTGTGATAATCGTCCTCGATCTCCGGCCCGCGGGCGACGTCGAAGCCGGCGTGACGGAAGATCTCCTCGATGCGGGTCATGACCTGGGTGATCGGGTGGATGCCGCCGGCGCGCCCGGCCCGCGCCGGCAAGGTCACGTCGACGCTGTCGGCGACCAGCGCACGGGCCAGCTGTTCGTCCTCGAGACTGCTGCGCCGCGTGTCGAGGGTCGCGGCGACCCGCTCCTTGGCCTCGTTGATGGCCTGGCCGGCCGCCGGCCGCTCCGCCGGCGGCAGCTGACCCAGGCTCTTGAGCAGGCCGGTGACCAGGCCTTTCTTGCCGAGGTAATGCACGCGCACGGCATCGAGTGCCGCGAGACTGTCGGCTGCGGCCGCGGCGCGCGCGGCCTCGGCGATCAAGCGGTCGATTTCGAGCATGGTCAAAGTCCGCACCCGGACGGCGGCGCCGGCACCCGGCGCCCACAAAAAAACAGGGGAAGGCCGTGGCCCTCCCCTGCGTACGCGCCAGTCGGCACTGCCGGCGTCAGACCGGCAGCGCGGCTTTCGATTGTGCGGCGAGAACGCCGAAGGCGTCGCGATCGTTGACGGCGAGATCCGCCAGCACCTTGCGATCGACCTCGACCCCGGCGCGCAGCAGCCCGTTGATGAAGCGCGAGTAGCTCAGCCCGAATTCGCGCGCGGCGGCGTTGATGCGCACGATCCACAGCGCGCGGAACTGGCGTTTGCGCTGGCGACGATCCCGATACGCATACTGGCCGGCCTTGGTGACCGCCTGCTTGGCGACGCGGAACACGTTCTTGCGCCGGCCGCGATAGCCTTTCGCCTGTTCGATGACCTTCTTGTGCCGGGCATGCGCCTGGACACCACGTTTGACTCTAGCCATTGCCAGCTGTCCTCGGATGAAATGCGTTACAGACCCGGCAGCATCTGGCGCACCGCCGCTTCGTCGGCATGCGCGATCAGCGCGCCGTGGCGGAGCTGGCGCTTACGCTTGGGGCTCTTCTTGGTCAGGATGTGGTTCTTGAACGACTGCCGGCGCTTGATGCGACCGCTGCCAGTCTTCGTGAACCGCTTCGCCGCACCGCGGTTGCTCTTCATTTTCGGCATTTGCCTGATCTCCGTTCGTATTCGTGGCGGGCGTGCGCCACGCCCGCGTTCTCAGGTGCGCTTGGGCGCGATCACCATGACCATCTGGCGGCCTTCGAGCTTGGGGTACTGCTCGACATTGCCCAGGATCCCGAGATCGGCTTCGACCCGTTGCAGCATCTGTGCGCCG
>CAYPJK010000560.1:1857-2107 GCA_964411025.1 uncultured Nevskia sp. | reverse complement strand
CATCACCGGCATCGACCTGGTGCACGAGCAGCTGCGCATCGCCGCCGGCGAGACGCTGGGCTTCACGCAGGCCGACATCACCGCCAGCGGCCATGCCATCGAGTTCCGCATCTACGCCGAAGATGCCGCGCGCGGCTACACGCCGACCACCGGCCCGATCCTGAAGCTGCAGCCGCCGCAGGGCGAGGGCGTGCGCTGGGACAGCGGCGTGCTGCAGGGCGGCGAGGTGACCAGCGCGTTTGATCCGATG
>CAYPJK010000560.1:0-1847 GCA_964411025.1 uncultured Nevskia sp. | reverse complement strand
TGATCGTGCACGGCGCCACCCGCGACCAGGCCATTGCCCGTGGCGATGCCGCGCTGCTCGACACCGTGCTGCTCGGCTGCAAGACCAACACCGCGTTTCTGCGCCGGCTGATCGCCCATCCGGCGTTCGCGGCCGGCGATGTCCACACCGGCTTCCTCGATGCCCATCCCGAGATCGCCGCCGAACCGGCGCTGGCGGACGACACGCGGCACGCGCTGCTGGCCGCCGCCAGCCTCAGCACCCGGCCGCTGCGCGATACGGCCGATGCGATCCCCGATCTGCACGCCGCGATCGGCGCCTGGAGGAACTGATCGCCATGGAACACCGTTTCCGGCTCGGTGATGCCGAGCATGCCGTTGCGCTGTCGCGCAGCCCGCAGGCCTATCGCCTGCATCTGGACGAAACGCGGCTGGACATCCGTCTCGAGCCGGCAGCGGACGGCCGCGCCAAGGTTTTCGTCGGTGACCGCGCCTACGACGTGGTGATCGCCACGCGCGGCGACGAGGTGTTCGTGCACCTCGATGGCGAAGCCCACGTGCTGCGCTACCAGCACCCGCTCGACCGGCTGGCCGCGCAGTCCGGCGGCAGCGCCGATGACCGCATCCGCGCGCCGATGCCGGGCAGCATCGTCAGCCTCGCCGTTGCGGTCGGCGAGGCCGTCAGCCGGGGCCAGACCCTGCTGGTGATGGAGAGCATGAAGATGGAAACCACGCTGCTGGCTCCGCGCGACGGCGTGGTGGCCTCGATCCGCTTCGACCTCGCCCAGAGCTTCGAGCGCGATGCCGTGCTGATCGAACTGGAGCCACAGGCATGAGGCGCATCGAATCCCGCATCAACCCGGCATCGGCCGAATTCCAGGCCAATGCCGCGCACCACCGGGCGCTGGCCGCGGCATTCCGCGAGCGGCAGCGCGCTGCCCGCGATGACCGCCCGGCGCGCGACATCGAGCGCCTGCGCGGCCAGAACAAGCGGCTGGTGCGCGAGCGGCTGGCGCTGCTGCTCGACCCCGGCACGCCGTTCCTCGAATTCTCCTCGCTGGCCGCCAACGAGGCCTACGACGGCGAGGTACCGGGTGCGGCCTGCGTGACCGGCATCGGCATCGTGTCGGGCAAGGAATGCGTGATCAGCGCCGGCGATGCCAGCGTCAAGGGCGGCGCCTGGTATCCGCTGACGGTCAAGAAGATCGTCCGGGCGCTGGATATCGCGCTCGAGAACCGCCTGCCGGTGGTGCATCTGTGCGATTCGGCCGGCGGCTTCCTGCCGCTGCAGGCCGATCTGTTTGCCGACAAGCAGATGGCCGGCCGGATCTTCCGCAACCAGTGCCAGCTGTCGAAGCTGGGCGTGCAGCAGGTCAGCGTGGTGCTCGGCCACTGCACCGCCGGTGGCGCCTACGTGCCGGCGCTGTCGGACTACAACGTCATCGTCCGTGGCACCGGCGCGATCTTTCTGGCAGGCCCGCCGCTGGTGAAGGCGGCGACCGGCGAGGAGAACACGGTCGACGAACTTGGCGGCTGCGACATGCACACCCGGGTGTCCGGCACCGCCGACTACCCGGCCGGCAGCGAGGAGGAGGCGATCGCCATCGCCCGCGACATCGTCGCCCAGTTCAAGCAGCCGCAGAAGGCGGCGATCGGCTGGCAGCCGCCGGAAGCGCCGTTCTATCCGGCCGAAGAGCTGTACGGCATCCTGCCGCGGGACATCAAGCAGCAGTTCGACATCCGAGAAGTGATCGCCCGGCTGGTCGATGGCTCGCGCTTTCACGAGTACCAGCCGAACTACGGCCAGACGCTGGTCTGCGGCTACGCGCACATCTGGGGCTACAAGATCGGCATCCTCGGCAACAACGG
>CAYPJK010000559.1:551-2113 GCA_964411025.1 uncultured Nevskia sp. | reverse complement strand
AGAGAAAGCCGTAGTGACGCAGACCGAAGTAGCGCGAGGTCAGGTAGGCCAGCAGGTCGACCTCGGCGCCGAGCGCGAAGCCGATCAGGAAGGCCGCGAGCGGCGCCTGTTCGGGCCCGGCGGTCAGCAGCACCACGCAACCGGCCGCCGTGGTCATGAAGATGACCGCGGCCACGTACGGCGCGAACACCCGATCGATGAGCCAGCCGATGCCGACGCGGCCGAGGATCACGCCGACGCCGACGAGCGAGGCGATGCGCGCCGCGCTCGCCGCCGGCACGCCGGCGTCGCGCAGCATCGGCACCATGTGCACGACCAGCGCCGAACAGGCCACGGCAATCGCGCCGAAGCCGAGCGCGATGGTCCAGAACGGCCGTGAGCACAGCGCCGCGCGCCGGCGCATGCCGCTGAGCTCGTTACCGACGTGGCTCGCCGCCACACCCGGTCGCCGGCGCAGCCACACGTAGACCAGCGGCCACGGCAGCAGTGCGAGCACGGTCAGGGCGATGAAGCCGGCGCGCCAGCCATGCGCGTTCAACACGCCGAGCATGAACGGCGGCAGCACGATGGCAGCGGTGCCCGGGCCGGCCAGGGTGATGCCGAGGGCGAGGCCGCGCGCGGCATCGAAGCTGCCGGCGACCGCCCGCGTGTACAGGATGGGCGTGGTACCGCAACCGGCGACCGCGGTCAGCACGAAGGCGCCGTAGAACTGCGCCAGGTTGCCGTCGAAGCAAGCCAGCACGACGAGCGCCCCGGCGAAGGCCGGAATGGCGGCCAACGCCACCCGGCGCGCGCCGTGATGGTCGATCAGCCAGCCGACCACCGGCGCCGCGAGGACCAGCCCGCCGCTGCCGAACAAGAGCGCCGAACTGACCTCGCCCCGGCTCCAGCCGAAGGCCGCCTGCAACGGCTCGACGAACAGACCGAAGCTGTAGAACACCAGGGACGATGCGCCGGTGCCACAGGCCAGCGTCGCCGTCAGCAACAGCGCCCAACCGGCGCGCAGTTCCTGCAGGCGGTTCAGACGCTCAGGCTACATGCTGCCGCCACCAGCGCCGGACCGAGGCGTTGACCTCGGCGGCGTGGAAGCGCGCGACCTTGTTGCTGGGCGCGAGCGCATCCTCGTAGAAGAACTCGGGCAGCTCGTCGTCGGCCTCGGTGAAGCCGGCGTCGCGGTTGAAGTCCGCCTCCAGGCGCAGGGTTTCGCGGCCGAGCTGGCGGAAGAAGTCCGGCGTCAGCGCACTGCCGGTGGCGTCGTTGATGGCGTTCACCACCATGTCGATGTGGGTGTTGGTGACCGAGCGGCCGAACACGCACAGGCCGAGCGAATCGGCGGTCGCGCACAGAGTCTGCATCTCCATGCTGACGTCGACCAGCTCGTCCACGCCCTTGCCGCTGCATTCGTACTTGGGCGCATTGCCGGTGGTGTGATCGGCACCCTGCGCCGTCACCATCATCGAGATGCCGGTGACTTCGATGACCCGGGGGTCGTAGGCACTGATGCCCTGGCGCTTGATCACCGGGGTGCGCCGGACCCGGTAGTGCGCGCCGACCGCCGCCGT
>CAYPJK010000559.1:0-541 GCA_964411025.1 uncultured Nevskia sp. | reverse complement strand
CGCCGTGCCCTGGGCCCAGCGCCGGCCCTGTTCGGTGCCGCGCCGGATCTCCTCCAGCACCGAGGTCAGGAAGGCGACGTCGCCGAACTCGGCCAGCCCGGCGTCGAGCAGCACGCCCATCATGGCACCGGTCTCGATGGTGTCGATGCCGAGATCGTTGGCGTGCCAGTTGAGCCGCGCCAGATCGTCGGGATCGGTGAGCCCGCAATTGGTGCCCATGAGACCCAGCGTCTCGTACTCGACGGGCGAGACGATTTCGCGGCCGTCGGCGTCGGCATAGACGTTGCTGCATTCGATCAGACAGCCCGGCATGCACGCATGCGAGGTCTCGCCGCCGCGCGCGAGGTTGCGTTCGCGGATGTGATCGCCGCCCATCTTGAGCACGCCATGGGCGGTGTCGACCTGGCGGCCGGCGCTGAAGTTGTTGACCGGCAGGCCGCCGACGTAGTTGGTGTAGTCGGCCATCATCGCCGTGCCGTAGTCCTTGAGCACGTTGCAGGCCTCGCCGGCCTTGATCATGGCGCCGTACTGTTTGATCGAG
>CAYPJK010000558.1:0-2125 GCA_964411025.1 uncultured Nevskia sp. | reverse complement strand
AACCGCATCGTCGGCGTGGTGCTGTATGGCGAGGTCGGCGACGGTCCGTGGTATGTCGAGCTGATGCAGGCCGGCCGCGACATCGGGCCGCTGCGGCAGCGCCTGCTGTTCGGTCGCGCCTACTGCGAATCGCAGGCGGCGTGAGCGCCCACGCCATGCCGCCGCTGCCATTGCCGGTTCGCCGGTCCTCCCGCCGTTTCCCGTTCGGCCCTGGCCGTCTGTCTGTGCGGCGCCGGCCTTGCCGCCGCGCAGCAGGCCGGACCGCAGTGCCGGGCCAGCTGCAGGTTCCGTAGATGGACGGCAGCCACCCGGACGATGTCCCGAGCGTCGCCACCACCTGCCCCTACTGCGGCACTGGCTGCGGCGTGCGGGCGACGGTGCGCGGCACCGCGGTGACGGTGGCCGGCGATGTCGCCCATCCGACCAACCACGGCCGGCTGTGCGTCAAGGGCGCCGCGCTCGGCGAAACGGTGTCGGCCACGGGCCGCCTGCGCCATCCGATGCGGCGCACTGCGGACGGCCTGGAACGGCTGCCGTGGCCGGACGCACTCGATGCGGTGGCCGACGGCTTCCGGCGGATCATCGAGCGCCACGGCCCGGACAGCGTCGCCTGGTACGTCAGCGGCCAACTGCTGACCGAGGACTACTACGTCGCCAACAAGCTCGTGAAGGGCTTTGTCGGCACCGCCAACATCGATACCAACTCGCGGCTCTGCATGTCGTCGGCGGTGGCCGGCCACAATCGGGCGTTCGGCGAGGACATCGTGCCGGTGTCGTACGCCGATCTGGAGGAAGCCGATCTGGTCGTGCTGGTCGGCTCGAACACCGCCTGGTGCCATCCGATCCTGTTCCAGCGCCTGCTGAAGGCACGCGAGCAGCGGCCGTCGATGAAACTCGTGGTGATCGATCCGCGCCGCACCGCGACCAGCGAGATGGCCGACCTGCACCTGCCGGTGCGGCCGGGCACCGATGTCTGGCTGTTCAACGGCCTGCTCAGCTACCTGCACCAGCACGGCGTCATCGACGCCGGCTTCATCGAGGCGCACACGCAAGGCTTCGCGCGGACCCTGGCGATCGCCGACAACACCGCCGGCGACCTGCGCTCGGTGGCCGCAGCCTGCAGGCTCGATCCCGGCGTGCTGACCGCGTTCTGCCAGCTGTTCGCCGCCAGCGAGCGGGTGATCACGGCGTTCTCGATGGGCGTCAACCAGTCATCCAGCGGGACCGACAAGGTCAACAGCATCATCAACTGCCATCTGGCCACCGGCCGCATCGGCAAGCCCGGTGCCGGCCCGTTCTCGATCACCGGCCAGCCGAACGCGATGGGCGGGCGCGAGGTCGGCGGGTTGTCGAACATGCTGGCCGCCCATCTGGAACTCGACGTGCCGGCGCATCGTGCGCGGGTGCAGGCGTTCTGGCAGTCGCCGAGGATCGCCGACAAGCCGGGCCTGAAGGCGGTCGAGCTGTTCGAGGCCATCGACGAAGGCAAGGTCCGTGCGGTGTGGATCATGGCGACCAATCCGGTGGTCAGCCTGCCCGACGCCGACCGGGTGCGGCGGGCGCTGGCAAAGTGCGAGCTGGTGGTGGTTTCCGACGTGATGGCCGACACCGACACCACGGCCTACGCGCACCTGCTGCTGCCGGCCCAGGGCTGGGGCGAGAAGGACGGCACGGTGACCAATTCCGAGCGCTGCATCAGCCGCCAGCGCGCCTTCCTGCCGCCGATCGGCCAGGCCCGGCCGGACTGGTGGGCGCTGTCCGAAGTGGCGCGGCGCTGGGGCCACGGCGAGCAGTTCCCGTACCGGTCGGCGCACGAGATCTTCGACGAGCACGCCCGGCTGACCGCCGACGGCAATCGCGACGACCTGCTGCCGCGCTACCTGAATCTCGGCGGTCTCGCCGGGCTCGACCGCGCCGACTACGACCGCCTGCCACCGACCCGCTGGCCGGTGCTGTCCGACACTCCCGGCGAGCCGGCGCGGGTGTTCGCCGATGGCCGCTATTACACCGCCGACCGCCGCGCCCGCTTCGTGCCGACCTGTCCGCAGCCGCCGGCCGGTCGGCTCGATGACGATTTCCCGCTGGTGCTCAACACCGGCCGGGTGCGCGACCAGTGGCACACGAT
>CAYPJK010000557.1:0-2126 GCA_964411025.1 uncultured Nevskia sp. | reverse complement strand
CGAGGCGCTCGCGCTCGCGAGCGAGGGGAAGCCGATCGTGCTCCAGGCCGGCGAATTCAAAGGATCAGCCGGCAGTTCGGCTGCGGCCAGCACCGGCCCAACGGCCGTAAGTCCAACCCAGGCCAGCACCTGCAGCAGCGGCTTCGTCATGCAGACTCCCGGTTGCATCCGGCCCGGTCAGCGAAGACCGGGCGCGGTGTAGTCCATGCCGTGGCGGGCATAGATCGACTTCAGCTCACCACTTTCGATCAGCTTCGCCATCGCATTAGCCAGGGCATCGCGCAGCTTCGGGCTGTCCTTCTTCACCGCGATGCCCAGTTCCCAGGCACCGTGATAGATGCCTTGCAGCACCAGCGGCTGCGGCGCGGCGTAGCGGGCTGGGCAGCCGTTGTCGTGCATCAGCCCCTGCAGTTCGCCCTTCGGCGCAATCGCGCTGTCGAGCGTGCCATCGCAATAGGCCTTCACGGCCTCGGCAAGGGTCGGATACCGGCGCACGGCCTTGGCAATGGCGCCGCCGTGGAAGTTGGTCAGGTACTGGTCGGCCAGCGTGCCCAGTTCCGTACCGACCTTGTGGCCGTCCAGATCGTCGAGCGTGCTGTAGCTGGCGAACCGTTTCGGATCGAACGACACCGCCAGCGCCTCGCGGTAATAGACGCCGAAGATCGATACCTTGTCCTGCCGGGCGACGTACTGCGGATCGGCCCCGACGTGCAGCATGACGTCGCCGACCGTGCCGCCAACAACCGTGCCGCGCCACAGCTGGTTGCGCAGGTCGTCGTCGAGGTCGTCGCCAGGGATGAAGGTGCGGAACGTCGCCTTCAGGTTCAGCGCCGTCGCCAGCGCGGTGCCCATGTCGACGTCGACGCCAGTGAACTGGCCGCCGCGCTCCTCGGAGTACGGCGGGAAGTCGCGATAGATGATGAACTCGATGGCGCCCTTCTGGCGGACACGATCAAGCCCGTCGACGTCGTCGTCGGCGCGCGCGGTCGCCGTGATCGTCGAGGCCAGCAGCGCCAGCCCCGCGACCATTGCCTTGTAGGACTTCATCCGACGTTATTCGACGTGGATGCTGACGAGGTAGCTGCGGATCGCCCAGATCGCTTCTTCCTTGAACACGTCCTTGAACGGCGGCATGTAAGTGACACCGTTGCGAACGGCGCCGTTCTGGACCTTGCCCTTAAAGTATTCGTCGGTCGGCTGGTCGGTCGGCAGGTAGCGCAGATCCGGCGCGATGCCACCCGACACGGCGCCAAGGCCGTGGCAGCGAGCGCAGTTCTGGTTGAACGCCGACGAGCCCAGCTTGATCGCCTCGGCATTGCCGACGTAGGGGTTCTTGTCGACCGAGCCCTTCAGCGGCGGCAGCTTCGAGGTATCAACGGCCTGGGGCGTGACATCGCCGTGGGCGAATACGGCACTGCTCAGCAGGCCGAGGGCGGCGACGGCAGCAATGGCGGCAGACTTGATCAGATTGCGGTTCATCGTGGTTTCCAGTGTTGCGTGAAGGAAATTCCGGTGCGTGGAATCGTGGAAAGTTGAACGGGGTGCGGGAATACAGGTGAGACCGCGTGAATCGAAAAAGGAGCCCGAATGACCGGGCTCCTTTTCCGTTCCGCTTATCGTGTGGTCAGACGCGATGCGCGAGACTTACTTCTGGGCAACCGTGGCCTTGCCCGCCTTGTGCAGCTTGAAGACCCAGAACGAGCCACCCTGGCTGATGTCCTTGACCTTCTTGGCGACTTCGCCACCCCACAGCGGGACCGCACCGCCC
Source organism: uncultured Nevskia sp. (assembly GCA_964411025.1). GTDB lineage: Bacteria > Pseudomonadota > Gammaproteobacteria > Nevskiales > Nevskiaceae > Nevskia. The sequence continues at coordinate 358 of CAYPJK010000557.1, read as the reverse complement.
CAGCCCGAGGCGACGCCGATGTACTGCTCGCCATCCATTTCCCAGGTGGCCGGCTGGCCGACGACACCCGAGCCGGTCTGGAACTTCCACAGTTCCTTGCCCGTCTTGGCGTCAAACGCCTTCAGGAAGCCTTCCGGCGTGCCGGTGAACACCAGGTTGCCGCCGGTGGTCATCACGCCACCCCACAGCGGAGCCGGGTTCTTGTACTCCCAGACGATCTTGCCAGTGGCCGGATCGACGGCGCGCAGCGCACCGATGTAGTCGTCGTACAGCGGCTTGATCGTGAAGCCGGCACCCAGGTAAGCCGCACCCTTCTTGTAGGTGATCGGCTCGTTCCAGATGTCCATGCCCCACTCGT
>CAYPJK010000556.1:0-2128 GCA_964411025.1 uncultured Nevskia sp. | reverse complement strand
CGGTGCAGCGGCGCCCGGCACCAGCACCGCGCCGATCACCAGATCGGCATGGCGAACGGCGGTCTCCAGTGCATCGCCCGTCGAATACAGCGTGGTCAGCCGGCCGTCGAACGCGGTATCGAGCCAGGCCAGGCGCGGCAGCGAGCGATCGAGAATGGTCACATTGGCGCCCATGCCCACCGCGATGCGCGCCGCGTTGTAGCCGACCACGCCGCCGCCGATCACCACGACATCGGCCGGCGCCACGCCGGGCACGCCGCCCAGCAGCACGCCGTTGCCGCCCGGGGCCTTCTCCATCGCGTGGGCACCCGCCTGAATCGACATGCGACCGGCGACCTCGCTCATCGGCGCCAGCAGTGGCAGGCCACCGCGACCATCGCTGACCGTTTCATAGGCGATCGCGACGCAGCCGGAATCCACCAGCGCCCGCGTCTGCGCCGGATCGGGCGCCAGATGCAGGTAGGTGAACAGCTCCTGTCCCTCACGCAGCTGCGCGACCTCGGCCGGCTGCGGCTCCTTGACCTTGACGATCATCTCGGCCCGGGCAAAGACCGCTTCGGCGCTGGCGACGATCTCCGCACCGGCCGCCGCGTACTGCGCATCCGGAATGCCGATGCCAGCGCCGGCGGTGGCCTGCACGAGCACCGAATGACCGTGCGCCTTCAACTCGCGGACACCGGCCGGCGTGAGCCCGACCCGGTACTCGTGAACCTTGATTTCTTTCGGTACGCCGATCAGCATGCGCCCACTCCTGTGACGGCCAAGGTGCTTCGAGTCTAGCGCAGGAGGCATTCGCGCCCCGCGGCGCCAGCCCCCGAAATCCATGCGCCGCAACATCCGCTATCACCTCGCTGTGCTGTTCGCCGCCGTCGGCCTGAGCCTCAGCGGCTACGGGGCCTACAAGCTGTACCGGATGCCCGTGTACAGCGAGCAGGATCTGGACCTGGCGGCGGAACTGAACCTGAGCATCGACCTTGCCCGGCTGCCGCCGGAGCGCCAGCCGAAGGCCGAGGCGCTGGCGCAGATGCGCGCCGAGGTGCGGAGCGAGATCAGCCGCAATCTCGACCAGCAGCGCAAGCTCGTGCAGTCATGGATCCAGACCGGCCTGGTGCTGGTGGGCATGGCGATCCTGCAGGCACTGCTGCAGCGCCGGCTGCCGACGCCGCCGCCTCGCTGAACGCTCAGGCCCGCCATGAATCCCAACGCTGCGCCGCAATCCCGCTGGAATCTCGACGAGGTTGTGGCCGGCCTGCGCCAGCAGCGCGAGCGCTGGCGCGAGGCGCGGCAGCGAAGCCTTGATTCCGGCAGCCGCGAAGTGCCGGCGCGCCAGCAGGTGCAGGCGATCATGGATGCGCTGTGCGGCGCGCTGTTCCCGATGCGGCTCGGCCCGCCCGACCTGCGTCAGGACAGCGAGGACTACTACGTCGGCCACACGCTGGACACCGCGCTCAACGCGCTGCACGGCCAGGTACAGCTGGAACTGAGCTACGCCGCGCGGCTCAGCCAGGACCCGCATGCCGACGTCGCAGGCCGCGCCCAGGCCATCGTCCGCGCGTTCGCCAGCTATCTGCCGGAAGCGCGGGCGCTGCTCGACAGCGATGTCGAAGCCGCCTACCAGGGCGATCCCGCCGCCCGCAGTGTCGATGAAGTGCTGGTCTGCTATCCCGGCGTGATGGCGGTGATCTACCACCGGCTGGCACACCAGCTGTATCGCCTTGGCGTGCCGCTGCTGGCGCGGATCATCGCCGAGCTGTCGCATTCGGCCACCGGCATCGACATCCACCCCGGCGCCAGCATCGGCCGCCGCTTCTTCATCGATCACGGCACCGGCGTGGTGATCGGCGAAACCGCCGTGAGCGGCGAAGGCGTGCGTCTGTACCAGGCGGTGACGCTTGGCGCCAAACGCTTCGAATCGGCCGAGGACGGCAGCCTGGTCAAGGGCCAGCCGCGCCACCCGATCGTCGAAGACGATGTCGTGATCTATGCCGGCGCCACGATTCTCGGCCGCGTCACCATCGGCCGCGGCTCCAGCATCGGCGGCAATGTCTGGCTCACCCGCAGCGTGCCGCCCGGCAGCAACATCACGCAGGCACAGTCCGAACAGCACGCACCGAGCGCGCCGCCGCTG
>CAYPJK010000555.1:0-2135 GCA_964411025.1 uncultured Nevskia sp. | reverse complement strand
GCGGCGTCGTACCCGGCATTCATCACCGATGTCGGGCGCCAGCATCGGTGGAAAATCCGGAAGTGGAAAATCCCTTTGTCAGGCAACAATTTGAGAAACAGTTTGGATTATTGATCGTATAAAAAAGCAACAGATGGCATATCCGTTGCAAATGGCGGTCACCGAACCCGGCAGCCATCCAGGCCGGGTCGAGATCCAGCTTCGCGACAACCGACCGCTCAAATCCAAGGGAGTAGAACCATGACCTGCAACACCCGCATCCTGGCGCGCGGCAGCGCCGCCTTGCTGTTCCTCGGCGCCGGCTTCGGCATCAGCGGTGCTGCCCAGGCCTTCGCCGTCGAAACCAATGGCGTGACCTTCAGCGTCAACGGCAACGTCAACACCAACTACACGTTCACCCACTGCGACAAGAATCCCGGGGTTGTCGCCGGCAGCCTCCTGTGCGCTGCCCCGGCCGGTGAGTCTGGCAAGGCGTCGTCGCTGAATTCCGGCAACCTTCCGAACGGAATCGTTCTCGGGCTGAAGACCCAGGTCTCCGGTGTCGACATGGCGGTGGCGTATGGTTTTTACCCCGGCGTTGCCAACAACGACTTCGCGTTTGGCAACGGGCCGAATCTCGGTTCCGGTGCCGGCAACGTCGCGCTCGGGAGCCCGAATCTCGACATCCGCCAGGTCTACGCGACGTTTTCCACCGCTGAACTCGGCACGCTGAAAATCGGCCGCGACTACTCGCTGCTTGGCTTCGACGCCATCGTCAACGACATCACGCTGATCGCGGTCGGTGTGGCCAGCGTGCGCACCGCAACATCGCCTGCCAACACCACGCTCGGCACGATCGGCTTCGGCCACCTGTTCTCCACGCCGAACGCCGGCATCAGCTACACGACGCCGAGCTACGGCGGCCTGACCGCGACCATCGGGATTTACCAGCCGCTCGATGCGATTCCGTTGACCGGGATCGGCGCCGGCTCCTCCGCATCGGCGAAACCGGCGCCGCACTTCCAGGGGCAGGTCAAGTACAAGTTCGGCGATGCCCAGGGCATCAGTGGCTTCGCCTCGCTCAGCGGGCTGTATCAGAAGCAGGAACTGACGGTGGCCGGAGCCGGCGCGACGCTGACGGATGCCAACCCCGTCGCGACGGGGTTCGACTTCACCGGCAAGCTTGCTTACGCCGGCGCGGCGCTGGTCGGCCACTACTACTACGGCGAAGGCCTCGGCGCGTACTCGTACTTCATCGAAGGCTTCTCGCCGACCGGCAAGGCGCGCATTTCCCAGGGCGGTTACATCCAGGCGACCTATACCTGGGGCAAGACCACGTTCGGCGGCAACTACGGCATCAGCCGCCTGAACACCACCGATGGCGATGCTGATGGCGGCGCGCTGCTGAAGGCCAACAGCAAGTACACGATCGGCGTCTATCACAAGCTGCTCGACAACCTGACGCTGACCAGCGAGTTCACCGACGCCAAGTCGAAGGCCAACAGCGGCGACACCATCAACACCACGAACTACAACGTCGGTTTCTTCATCTCGTTCTGAGGCTTGCGGATGGTCGACGCGTGCCGTGCGTCGACTGCTGGGCTGCACCTGCGTTGTCGCGGTACCCGGATGCCTGCCGTGAAACGGCCGCGGCAGGCATCCGGTCTTGTGACCTGCAGGTCTCGTGCGTTTCACGCGGGCATCCGGCCGTTCTCGTCATGAAGTTTCCATTCCTTCGTTGCTCATCCATTTGCCAAGGAGTCACTTCATGAAATTCGTCTATGCGCTTGCAGTTCCGCTGGGTGTGATCGGTGCGCTGCTCACCTACCTGGCGCTGTCGTACGGCATGTTCTTCATCTGGGCCGTGTTCCTCGCCACCTGCATGGGCGTGGTACTCGGTGGCAGCAAGGAGGCGTTCAAGAATCTGGTGATCTGCGGCAGCCTCGGCGTGGTGCTGGCGTCGGTTGCGTCGTTGATCATTCTCAACGTGCCAGTGCCGCTGCCGGGCGCCATGTGGCCGGCGATCGTCGTCGGTGCGACCACGGCGATGATGGCGCTGGCGGCTAACCTGCCGATCTTCGCGGCGATTCCGGCAACCGTGATTGGCTATGCCTCGACATTTGCCTACCTGCTCAGCGCCGGCAAGCTCGCCAACG
>CAYPJK010000554.1:0-2141 GCA_964411025.1 uncultured Nevskia sp. | reverse complement strand
GCTGCTTCTTCCACTACATCCGCTTCCCGGACAAGGACACGATGCAGAAGATCGTCGATGTCCATCACCCGGACATCAAGAAGACGCTGCTCAAGGAAGCGATGGAAGCATTCTTCGGGCTGCGTGAACTGCCGGGTCTGAAGAAGAAGCCCAGCACGTCCGAACTGCTCGACTGGCTGAAGCTGCTGATGGCCGAAGACATCGACCCGGCCGCGCTGCGCGAGACCAGCGTCAAGAAGAGCCTGCCGCCACTGTATGGCGCGTTGCTGAAGCAGGACGTCCACCTGTTCGAGCGCATCGCCTTCATGGCGCGACGCTCCAGCTGAACAAGCCGCCGGGGCGGCCTGAAGCCTCAGGCCGTTTCCGGCTCCAGCAGCTGTTCGAGCCGGAGCAGCGTCGGGCCGCGCACCACGGCGGCGACGCTGTATTTCTTCAGTCCGTCGATGAACGCGCGTTCGGCGCGATCAAGCACGCCTTTCAGAAGGCAGGCGCCGTTCAGCGCGCAAGGACCGCGCGTGCAGTCCGCCATGTGGCCGCTGCCTTCCATGGCTTCGACGATCTCGCCGATCGACAACGACTCCGGCGGCCGTGCCAGGCGCAGGCCGCCGCTGCGGCCGCTGACCGATTCGATGTAGCCGAACTTGCGCAGTCCCTGCGCCACCTTGTGCATGTGATGCATCGAGACCGCATACGTCTTGGCGATGTTCGACACGCTGACGGGCTTGCCGTCATGGGTGCCAGCGAGATAGACGAGCAGTCGCAGAGAGTAGTCGGTGTAGAGAGAGAGTCTCACGCAAGGCTCCATTCGATTGCGGCGAAGCTTAGCGCCAAAGAAAGCGACGACAAGGCCGATTCTGATTTCTCCTAAATATGGCATTTGATTTGCTATCTTTAAATCGAAAATCGTTCCCAGGAGCCGCTCATGAGCCCACGAAAGCCAGCCGCGCGCATCGCCGTGATGCACGACGCCTCGAAGCCCCTGCAGGTGCTGATCGATGCGCTGCAGGCCGATGCCCATTGCCTGGTCGGCTGCCTGCCGATGAGCGATGAGGCGCCCGCTTCGTTGTCGATGCTGCGCCCGGATCTGGTGATGGTCTGCGTCGACGTGCCCACCGACGACACGCTGGCGGTGATCGGCCGCTCTCAGCACGCGCACCCGCGGCCGATGGCGCTGATTGCCGAACGCAACGACCCTCGCCTGACGCGCCGGGTGATCTGCAGCGGCGTCAGCGACTACGTGGTCGGAACGCTCGACCGGGTCTCGCTCGGTGCCGTGTTCGAGGTCGCGGTGACCCGGTTCGAGTGGCAGCAGCAGTTGCAGAAGTCCCTGCACGATGCGCGGACCCGGCTTGCCGACCAGCGCGACATCGGCCGAGCCAAGGGTCTGCTGATGAAGCATCGCGAACTCGACGAGGAGCAGGCCTACCGGCTGCTGCGCTCGATGGCGATGCGGCGCAAGCAACCGATCGGCGAGCTGTCGCGCCAGTTGCTCGAAGCGGCGCTGGCCATCTGAATCAGTCAGCCGCCCAGCCAGCCGCTTGACTGTCTGCAGCGCGTCCCCACATCTCCCACGTCGGCAGTTGTCGCCGATCGCTCACGCGTCCGTCCACGTTTCCGGGAGAGCCGCATGCTGAACCGCCTGTCCGCACTGCTGATGATCGCCGCCACGCTGGTGCTGTCCGGCTGTGGCTACAACACGCTGCAATCGCAGGATGAGCAGATCAAGTCGGCCTGGGCCGAGGTGCTGAACCAGTACCAGCGCCGCGCCGATCTGGTGCCCAACCTGGTGTCGACGGTGAAGGGCTTCGCCGCGCAGGAAAAGGATGTGCTGCTCGGCGTCACCGAGGCACGCGCCAAGGTGGGCGGCATCAACGCGACGCCGGAACTGCTGAACGATCCGGCGGCGTTCCAGAAATTCACCCAGGCGCAGGGCGAACTGAGCGGCGCACTGTCGCGGCTGCTGGTGGTCACCGAGAACTATCCGCAGCTCAAGTCCGACGGTCTCTTCCGCGATCTTCAGGCGCAGCTTGAAGGCACCGAGAACCGCATCACCGTGGCCCGCAAGCGCTATATCGATGCGGTGGCCGCCTACATCATCACGGTGCGCAGCTTCCCGTCCATCATGTCCGCGATGTCCACCG
>CAYPJK010000553.1:1236-2152 GCA_964411025.1 uncultured Nevskia sp. | reverse complement strand
GCGGGTCGACGCACAGCAGCACGCCGTGCGGCTGGATCGACCCGGCCAGGTGGATCAGCTCGCGCTCGCAGTTGCTCAGGTTTGCCTCGCCAAACGGCGGACTGGCGAGCACTTCGTTCATCGCTTCCCGGTCTCCGTCACGCAAGGGCTTGCCGATCGGACCACACGCGCCGCGTTCAGTGGATCGAGGGATCGATCCGATCGTCGCCGGCCAGCGTACCGGCGTTGCCGGAATAAGCCGGCCGGACGATGAAGCCGAACGCCTCGTCCTCGTTCTCCGCCAGGCAGACAGCGGCCACCTCGACCCGGGTCAGCCGGCCTGCCGCGCCGCGGATCGTGCTGCTGACCCGCTGGCTGTACGAAGCCTCGCGCATGCTGTCCAGCAACCGGCCGAGTTCGCCGGACGTCGCCCCCAGCCAGTTCGACAGCGGGCTGCCGACAATGACCGAGCGGATGTCGATCTGGGCCAGCTCGATGAACGCCGGGTTGACCATCTGCACGCGTCCCTCGCCGTCGGTGACGACGATGGCGTCGGGGCTCAGCGCCATCAGCGCCACCAGCCGCTGGCTCGCCTCCGGCACCTGCCATTGCGGATCGACCGTCTTCAGGCGCATCAGCAGCGCGGTGCTGGACTCGGTCCGCAGCGGCGTCACCGAAATCCGCACCCGGCGTTGCGGGCCATCGATCAGCGCCTCGCAGTCGGCGGCCCGGCCGCTGGCCTTGGCGGTGGCGAACAGTTCCAGCAGCGCCGGGCGCGAGCTGTCGTGCAGCGGCAGGGTCGCGCGCTTGCCGATCAGCTGGTCGAGCGGCTGGCCGAACAGGCGGGCGGCCGCGCGATTGGCGTCGATCACGTTCAGCGAACTGGCATCGACGACCAGCACCGGATCGGTGGCGATCTGGAACAGCAGCTGGTAGC
>CAYPJK010000553.1:0-1226 GCA_964411025.1 uncultured Nevskia sp. | reverse complement strand
CGCTCTGCCGTCGCTGCCAGTACTCGCGCTCCATCTCGGCCTGGGCATGGACCAGGCGCTGCTGCATCGCCGACACCACGGTCATGTCGCGGCCGACCACCAGCAGCGGCCCGCCCGGCCCGAGGCGGACGGCCGAATAGGCAACCGGCACGTCGAGGCCCAGTGGCGACGGGTGATTGACCTGCCGCGACCGCGACAGACCGGTGGCCGACACATCGGCGAGCAATTGCTCGACCTTCTTGCGAGTTTCGATGGTGACGATGTCGGCAAAGCGCCGCCCCAGCCAGTCGTCGGCCATGGTCTTCACGGGTTCGCCGCCGCCGAGTGCGATGCGCTGGATCACGCCTTGGTCATCGACCACCAGTGCAATGTCGCTGGCGATCGACACCAGCATGTCGGCCAGTTCCGGCGCGAGGTTCGACAACGCGCCGAGCTTGCCGGCCTCACTGGCGGCGGGCTCGTTCACGATGCCGGCCTCCCGCGAGGGCAGACCGGCTCAGCGGCAAAAGGAAAAACCACGCAAGGCCTCAATGTCGTTGGTGCGGAGCACACGGTTAAGCCGGAAGCGCGATATTCAATCCTCGAAGACGAATCGAACAGCCCGGCCTGTCGTGTGGCCGGGTCCCGCTGCCCAAAGGCAGCGACGTGCAGCGCGGCAGAGTACAGCAAGTGCTTGTCCACGCATAGCATTTGCCGCCCTGGGCTGGCGATTCCGGGGGCTTCGGGAAGCCTCAATGCCAGCGTCGCCGGAGGTCGATCAGGTGGGCCGCCAGCGACCCGGTCAGCGCCAGTGCCAGCCACGGCCAGTCGGCGCCGGCGATCACTGCGCGCAGGCCCAGCAGCAGGCAGAAACCGGAGCAGAGATTGGCCAGCCAGCGGTCGGGCGCCGGTGCCCGGCCGGCGTAGCGATGGAGACCGGCCAGCAGCAGCGCTTCGGCCACCATCAGCGCCAGCACCAGATCGACGGCCTGGCCGCTGGCGAAGAAGGCATTCACGGTGCGCAGCGCCTGACGTACCGTCCTCAGGCCCGTGCCAGGCCGAGCAGGTGCGCCAGATCCTTGAAGAAGATGCGCACGTGGGCGATCGGCTTCTTCCGCTCCAGCTTCTTGTTCATGTAGGCGTCGAAGGTCAGCTTCTGCACATCACGGTCCTCGCAGATCTTCACGAAGCTTTCCCGGCGCTTCTCGGTGCCGTACCAGAATCGCTGCAGGAGACCGAGCACCCAG
>CAYPJK010000552.1:0-2161 GCA_964411025.1 uncultured Nevskia sp. | reverse complement strand
GCCGAGTAGGCCGAGACGTGGATCGCGGTCGGGATCACGTCGTTCGACGACTGCCCGATGTTGACGTGATCGTTCGGATGCACCGGCGACTTCGAGCCCATCGCGCCGCCCAGCCTCTCGATCGCGCGGTTCGAGATCACCTCGTTGGCGTTCATGTTGGTCGAGGTGCCGGAGCCGGTCTGGAAGATGTCGACCGGGAATTGCGCGTCATGCTGGCCGGCGGCGACGTCGAGGCTGGCCGCGACGATCGCCTGGGCCCGAGCGCCGTCGAGCAGCTCCAGCTCGGCGTTGACCTCGGCCGCGGTGGCCTTGATCAGGCCGAGCGCGCGAATCAGCGGCCGCGACAGCCGCAGGCCGGAAACCGGGAAGTTGTCGATCGCACGCTGCGTCTGCGCGCCCCACAGGGCATCGGCCGGCACCCGTACCTCGCCCATGCTGTCGCGTTCGATGCGCTGTCGGGCCATGGAGGAGATACCTGCGAAAGGAGCGGCTGCGGCAGACGGTAGCGGATCGCGCCCGCCGCCGCGCGGCTCAGCTGTGCAGCGGCAGCGCGGCGTGAATCAGCACCGGGCCGGTCGGCCCGTCGGTGGGCGAACCGTAGGCCGGCTCCCGGGTCACCACGAGGCGGCTGGCCGTGCTCAGCTGCAGGTTGCGCGGCAGGCTGCACAGCCAGCTGCCATCGCGCGGCAACAGGCCGATCGACACCATCTTGCCGTCGTCCTCGCCGACCCACCACAGCTCGTAGTCCTCGTCGGCATCGAGCATCGGATAGCCGACCGAACGAACCCGCAGCATCCGCGCTTCCGGGCTCAGGCTGATTTCCCAGCGCACCGCCGATTCCTTCGGCAGCTGCAGCCACGCAGCCTGCGCTGCCAGGTGATTCTTCGCTGGCAGCCAGTTCCCCCCGTCTTGAGACGGTTCTGGCGCGGGCTGTCGTGGCAACACGGCCAGCAGCACCCCGGCCGCCGTCGCCAGGCTGGCGGCGATGCCGGCGGCTGCCCGACGCCACCGGCGGCGGCGTGGCGGCGACACGACGCACTGCCCGGCGGGGTGCGGGAGCGAATCGAGATCGCGGCGGATGCGGGCCCAGACCTCGGGCGGCGGCTCGATGGCGGCAACCGGGGCCAGACAACCGAGGGCCTGCTGCCAGCGATGGATCTCGGCCGTCAGCGCCGGATCAGCCGCCGCCTCGCGCTCGAAACGGCGACGCGCGACGGGTCCGAGATTGCCGAGCACGTACTCGGCAGCCAGGGCCTGACGCAGCGAGGGAGAACGCAGGTTCATGGTGAAACGCTAGACCTTCGGACGGGTGGGCTACAAGCGGATACGGATTGTGGCGCACGACAGATACGACGAACGGTCGATACGGGGCTGCGGACGCCGGCCATCAGCGGATGCCGATGATGCCGCGCAGGCGCGCCAGTCCGCGGCGGATACGGCCTTTCACGGTGCCGAGCGGCACGTTCATGAGGGTCGCCAGTTCCTCATGGGTGTAGCCATCGAAGAACGCGAGCTCCAGCGCCCGCCGCTGCGCCGGGTCCATGTGTTTCATGCAGCGCTGCAGTCGCTCCAGCGCTTCGTCCTGCTCGGCGCGCGCGCTCGGCCGCTCGTGGGTGTCGAGCCAGGCCGGGTACAGACGGTCGAGTTCCATGCCGTCATCGAGGGTATCGGTCAGCGTGTCCTCGGCATGGCGGGCGCGCAGCAGGTCGAGCGCCCGATGGCGGGCGATGCTGGCCATCCAGGTCAGCGCGCCGCTGCGCTGCGGATCGAAGCTCGCCGCTTTCAGCCAGATGCGGACATAGCTGTCCTGCAGCGCTTCCTCGGCCAGTTCCCGGCGCACCAGCACCCGCAGCAGCAGCGCGAAAAGCCGGCCGCTGGTGGCCGCGTAGAGCTGCGCGAACGCCTGACGATCCCCGCCGGCGGCAGCCGTCAGCCATTGATCAAGCTGCTGCGCAGAGGACATCGGACGACTGCGGGGACGGCCCGGATAGGGCACCCCGAGCATAGGCCGGCGGCGCCGGCGGCCGGAACACGCCAGGGGTTCGCCCGCAGCGCCGACGACGACCGGGGAAGCGCCTCGCGTAAAATCGCGCGCTCGCCGCCGGCATCCGGCGGCCGACCGCCTTCCACCCGAGCTTTCGAATGATCCTCAGCAGTCTGA
>CAYPJK010000551.1:0-2169 GCA_964411025.1 uncultured Nevskia sp. | reverse complement strand
AACCTGATCGAATCGACGCCGCAGACGGTGTCCGAGGATTTCTCGTTCTATCAGCAGAAGATTCCCGGTCTGTTCGTGTTTGTGGGTGTCCGCAAGCCCGGCGCCAGCAAGGCCGAGTACGCGCCCAACCATTCGCCGCGCTTCAAGGTCGACGAAGCCGGGCTGCCGCTGGGCGTGCGGGCGCTGGTCGGGCTCGCGCTCGACTACATGAGCGGCGCCGGAAGCCGTTGATGGCGCACCGTCCGCGCGGCCGTCGGGACGCCTGAAGGCGCGCCGTGTTGCGCAAGGGCAGAGGTGCCGGCTCCAACGAGGCAGGCCGCTTCGAGACGCGCGCCGTCGAGAAGGTCGATGACGGCTGGGCGCTGGCGGCCGAGGCCGATGCGCCGTTCCAGACCGTGGTCAGCCCGGTACAGGCGAAATCGATCCTGACCCGCAACGAATCGCCTGACATCGGCTTCGATCAGACCATCAACCCTTATCAGGGCTGCGAGCACGGCTGCATCTACTGCTACGCGCGCCCCAGCCACGGTTACCTGAACCTGTCGGCCGGGCTCGATTTCGAGACCCGTTTGTTCGCCAAGATCAACGCCGCCGAGGTGCTGGATGCCGAACTGCGGCGGCGCGGCTACCAGCCGGTGTTCACCATGCTGGGTGCCAACACCGACTGCTACCAGCCGATCGAGAAGACCTACCGGATTACCCGCCAGGTGCTCGAAGTGCTGGCCCGCTTCCGCCATCCGGTCGGCATCATCACCAAGGGCACCTTGATCGAGCGTGACCTCGACCTGCTCGCGGATCTGGCACGCGACCGTCTGGTGACGGTCGGCATCACGCTGACCACGCTGGAATCCGGCCTGAAGCGGACGCTCGAGCCGCGCGCCGCGTCGCCGGCGGCGCGCTTGAAGGTGATGCGGCAGTTGGCCGACATCGGCGTGCCGGTGCGGGTGATGTTCTCGCCGATCATTCCATTCGTGAACGATGCCGAGCTTGAAGCGGTGCTCGAGGCCGGCCGCGACCACGGCGCGACGTCGGCCAGCTACGTGCTGCTGCGGCTACCACACGAGGTCAAGGACCTGTTTCGCGGTTGGCTGGATACCCATCTGCCGCTGAAGGCGGCGCATGTGATCAGTCTTGTGCAGCAGATGCGCGGCGGCCGTGACTACGACGCGGCGTTCGGGACGCGGATGCGCGGCGAGGGTGCGTTCGCCGACCTGATCAGCCAGCGCTACCGGCTGGCCACGCGCAGGCTCGGCCTCGACCGGCCGCGCTTCGAGCCGGACAGCAGCCGGTTCCGGATCCCGCCCGCCGGCGGCCAAGGCCAGTTCGAATTCTGATCGGCACGAGTTGTGCACGAAATGCCGGTCGATCGATGGACGCCTTCCAGCCGCACCGGTAAAATGGCGTCTTAATCCTGCAAGGGGGGCGAACCATCGCGGTTCGGCCCCCCTTTGCTTATGCGCGGTCGCCGTGCAGCAGGGGAATACCTCAAGCTCATCAAGGACTTCTCCTACAACATGCGTCAAACGACACCGGCTCTTCTTGCGCTTGCCGACGGCAGCATCTTTCATGGCGTCTCGATCGGCATCGAGGGTTCGACGGTCGGCGAAGTGGTGTTCAACACGGCGATGACCGGCTACCAGGAAATCCTCACCGATCCCTCGTACCGCGAACAGATCGTCACGCTGACCTACCCCCACATCGGCAATGTCGGCGTCAACCCGGAAGACGATGAGTCCGAAAAGACCCAGCTGGCGGGTCTTGTCCTGCGTGAAGTGCCGCGCCCGCCGTCGAACTTCCGCTCCAGGCAGTCGTTTGGCGATTACCTGCTGGCGCAGCGCGTCGTCGCGATCGCCGGGATCGATACCCGCCGCCTGACCCGGATCTTGCGTGACAAGGGCGCGCAGAACGGCTGCATCGTCGCCGGTCACGGTATCGACGAGCAGGCCGCGCTGCAGCGGGCGCAGGCCTGGCCGGGCCTGAAGAACATGGACCTCGCCAAGGTCGTGACCACGGCGGCGCCCTATGCCTGGACGCGCGGCAGCTGGGAACTCCAGACCAACGCCGAACCGCAGATCACCGGCGGTGCGCGCCATGTCGTGGTCTACGATTTCGGCGTCAAGCGCAACATCCTGCGCATGCTGGTGGACCGTGGCTGTCATGTGACGGTGG
>CAYPJK010000550.1:0-2174 GCA_964411025.1 uncultured Nevskia sp. | reverse complement strand
GAAAACCTCCTTCATCTTGGCCAGCACGTCGTCGATGCCGCGGACGTTCAGGAAGGTTTCCTGCTGACCGGCGAACGAGGCATCCGGCAGATCTTCGGCGGTTGCCGACGAGCGCACGGCGACCGAGATCTCGACGCCGGCTTCGGCCAGCAGCTGGTCGTAGGCGGTGCGGATCTCGGCTTCCAGCGCGGCCGGGAACGGCGCCTTCATCACCGCGTCGCGAATGTTCTTGCCAACCTTGGCGAGCTTGACGACGTCATCGACGTCGAGATCGTCGAGCTGGGCGTTGATGCGGTCGGCCAGGCCTTCATGGCTCAGAAACTCGCGATAGGCCTGCGCCGTGGTGGCAAAGCCATCGGGGACCGACACGCCCAGCTTGGTCAGGTGCTGGATCATCTCGCCGAGCGAGGAGTTCTTGCCGCCGACGAGTTCCACGTCGTGCATGCCCAGCTGCTTGAACCACAGTACCGTCGGTGTCGCCATGAACTCGAGTTCCTGCTTGGGAAAGATCAAAAAGGGGCGTCAGGATACCAACTTGAGACCGATGATCGACACGATCAGCAGACTCAGGAAGCAGACCTGCAGCACGTTGAGGGATTCGCCGAAGTACATCACCCCCGCCAGCGCCGTGCCGGCTGCGCCGATGCCGGTCCACACGGCATAAGCCGTGCCAAGGGAGATGCCACGCATCGCGAGGTTGAGCAGAAAAAAACTGCCCAACGCGAAGGCGCCGAAAACGAGGATATATTTCGGCCGCTCCAGCGAGAAACCGTTCGACAGCTTCAGCGCTGTCGTGAAGCCGATCTCCAGAAGACCGGCAAGAACCAGATAAACCCAGGACATGGCAAGAAAAGGGATTCGGCAGGTGGGGGGCTTGGCGCGTGAATGAACCCGCGCAGCGCATCGTGTTCTTCGTGTCGGACGGCACCGGCATCACCGCCGAGACCCTCGGCAGCACCTTGCTGACCCAGTTCGAAGGGGTCGAATTCAGGAAGGTGACCCTGCCGTTCATCAACTCGACCGACAAGGCGCGAGTGACGGTCAACTATATCAACCACGTCTCGACCACGGAAACGCGGCGGCCGCTGGTGTTTTCGACCACCGTGAACGAGGAGGTGCGGTCGATCCTGCGCACCGCGAACGCGCAGTTCCTGGACCTGTTCGACACCTACATCGCGCCGATCGAGGCGGAGCTGGGCATCAAGTCGACGCACGCCCAGGGCCGCGCTCACGGCATGAGCGACCACGGCCGCTACAACGCGCGCATCGACGCGATGAACTTCTCGATGGAGCACGACGACGGCCAGAGCGTGCGCGACCTGAGCCGGGCCGACGTGATCCTGATCGCCCCGTCGCGCTGCGGAAAGACGCCGACCACGCTCTACCTCGCGCTGCAGCACGCGGTGTTCGCGACCAACTTCCCGCTGACCGAGGACGACCTCGAGAACCTCAAGCTGCCGAAGGCGCTGCGCGGCTTCGAGAACAAGCTGTTCGGCCTGACCTCCGATCCGGAGCGGCTGCAGCAGGTGCGCAGCGAGCGCCGACCGGGATCCAAGTACGCATCACTGGCGCAGTGCGCCTACGAGCTGCGGCAGGCCGAGCAGCTGTACCGGCGCAACAACGTGCCGCACCTGAACTCGGCCAACATGTCGATCGAGGAGATCGCGGCAATGGTGATGCAGGAAAAAGGACTCAGGCGCTAGCCGCGACCGGACGGCTTGGCGCAGCATCCGCGTCACGCCGGCGTCACCACAAGGCGGAACAATCACGTCCGACGTTCATGAATCGGATCTACCGGGAGGAGAATCGCCATGGGACAACCCCGCAACCGCCGCACGCGCAAGCGTACCGGCCTCGACCGCCGTCATTTCCTGAAATCCGCCGCGGCAGGGCTGGCCGCCAGCACCTTGCCGATGCTGCCCGAGGACGGCAACGCCGCACAGGCGCAGACCGCGAAGCTGTCGTTCGTCCATGGCGTGGCCAGCGGCGATCCGTTGCGCGACCGCGTGATTCTCTGGACCCGCGTCACCGTGCCCGGTGGCGGACCGGTGACGGTTGAATACCGGATCGCCACCGATCCCGGCCTGCAGACGCTGGTGCAGACCGGCGCGACGATCACCGATGCCAGCCGCGACCACACGGTGAAGATCGACGCCGCTGGCCTCGAGCCGGGA
>CAYPJK010000549.1:0-2175 GCA_964411025.1 uncultured Nevskia sp. | reverse complement strand
GACCTGTCGAGCGTCAACCTCGAAAGCCAGGTGATGACCGAGATCAAGATCGCCGAGCTGTCGCGGCGCACGCTGCAGCAATTCGGCTTCAACCTGCTGAAGAACTCCGGCAACCTGCTCGCAGGCGTGGCGCCGCCGGGCGCGCTGTCCGGCGTCGGTTTCCCCGCGTTTCCGTACACGCAGCCGGGGTCGGTCAGCGTGGCCAATTCCAACGGCACCGACAGTTTCGCGGCGAACCCGAATGCGGGCCAGCCCACCGGCACCTTCACCACCAGCGGCAGTCAGTTGCCGTTCGCCAGCGCGTTCAATCTGGTCATCGGCAATCCGACGCAGGGCCTGCTCGGCCTGCTGTCCCTGCTCGAAGGTCGCGGGCTGGCGCGCGTGCTGGCCGAGCCGAGCCTGGTCGCGATGAGCGGGCAGACGGCGAGCTTCCTCGCCGGTGGCGAATTCCCGGTGCCGGTGTCCCAGGGCGGCGGCAACGGCGGTGCGGTGACCATCCAGTACAAGGAGTTCGGCGTGCGCCTGTCGCTGACGCCGACGGTGCTGGCCAAGGACCGCATCGGACTCAAGGTGTCGCCGGAAGTCAGCGATCTGGACTTCTCCAACGGCGTGTCGGTGGGTGGCGTGTCGGTGCCTTCGCTGACCGTGCGCAGGACCGAAACCACGGTCGAGCTCGGCGATGGCGAAAGCTTCGTCATCTCCGGGCTGGTCAGCAGCAACCTGGTCAACAATGTGGACAAGGTGCCGTGGCTGGGCGACCTGCCGATCCTCGGCGCGTTCTTCAAATCGACGCGCGTCTCGCGTCAGGAGAAAGAGCTGGTGATGGTGGTGACGCCGCACCTGGTGCGCCCGATCGCCAACGGCGCCAAGCTGCCGGCGCTGCCCGGCGCGCGCTACGACAAATACGACCCGAGTTCGGCCGAACTGCTGTTGCTGGAGCGCGGCAGGTTCCGCGAACCGACCGGCTTCAGCCGCTAGTGGCCGGGGTGCCTTCACCATGAACGCTCCGGTCTCGGGTCGAACCCAGGCGCTGGTCGTCGCAGACGACCCGGTCTATCTCAACTGGCTGCAGAACGCCGCAGGCGGCGCCGCCGAATTCTCGCTGCTGCGCCCGCTCGACGCCGATGACCTGCTGGCACGCGTGCAGGCCGCGGGCTCGGTCGGCATCGTCTTTTTTCATCTGGCCGCCGACACGCTGGAGCGGCGGCTGAGCTGGATGGAACGGCTGATCGAACGCTGGCCGGAACTGCCGGTGGTCGGGGTCGGCAACGACACCTCGCTGGCGCTGCCGGCGATGCGCGCCGGCGCCCGCGATTTCTTCGTGCTGGAGCGCGACGCCGCCGCGGTGGCCGTGCAGATCAGCAAACTGCTGCGCCGGTCGGCGGCCGGCGCGCGCGGCGGTCCGCGTCAGGGCCGGCTGTTCACGGTCGTGACCAGCGACGGCCACGAGAGCGCGGCCTTCGCTGCCGGCCATCTGGCGCTGGCGTGCCGCGACCTATCGGGCGACGCGGCGCGGGTGCTGGTGGCGGATCTGTCCGGCCCCAGCGGCGCGGCCTCGATCCTGTTCAACCTGGCGCCGACCTATTCGGTGCTCGACGCGATCGCCGACGCCTACCGCTGCGACCCGACGCTGGTCGACACCGCCTTCCCCAAATCCGGCAACGGGCTGTACGTACTGTCGCAGCCCGAGGACCAGACCGTGCGTCCGGCGCTGAACCCAGAGGATCTGCTCAAGCTGCTCGACGTCGTGCGCGGCTTGTTTGCCGCCACCGTGGTCACGCTCGACGGCAGCCTGCCGCTGACGGCCGTGTCGGGCGTGATCGCTCAATCCGATCGCACGCTGCTGCTGTGCGACCAGAGCGTGGTGCGTTCGCGCCGCGCCAAGCACCTGCTGCGCGCGCTGCGGCTGGAAAACTGCCCGCTGGACCGCGCCGGTCTGCTGGTGGACCCGTACCGCCGCCGCATCGGGCTGGAGCCGGAGAATCTCGCCGAGTTGCTGGACCTGCCGCTGCTGGCCGCGCTCAACGGCGACCCGCTGACGCGCCTGCACGCGATGAACGCGGGCGAACCGCTGTTCAGCTTTGCGCCCAAGGACGATTACTGCACCGGCATGCGCCGTCTGGCCGAACTGCTGTGCGAGGGCAAGGTGACGCAGTCCGCCGGATTCTTTGAGCG
>CAYPJK010000548.1:340-2184 GCA_964411025.1 uncultured Nevskia sp. | reverse complement strand
GCCGTCCATGCCCGGCATCATGATGTCCATCAGCACCAGATCGAGCTTCGGGTTGTCGTCGATCTGGCGCAGCGCCTTCTGGCCGTCCTGGGCCATCAGCACCTTCAGGCCGCGCGCGCGCAGGGCTTTCGACAGCGCAAAGATGTTGCGCATGTCGTCATCGACGATCAGCACGGTGCGGCCGTTCAGGCTGGCGTCGACCTCGCGCACCGGCGGCGCGGCGGCCGGCTTCAGCGAATGCAGGAACAGGCTGACCTCGTCGAGCAGGCGTTCCGGCGAGCGGCCGCCCTTGATGACGATGGCATCGGTGTACTGCCGCAGGCTCAGGGATTCCTCGCGCGACAGCTCCCGCCCGGAATGGATCACCACCGGCGGCAGCGCGCCGCGCCGCGAGGCGGCGTCGAGGAACTCCTGGCCGGACATGCCGGGCAGACCCAAGTCGAGGACGATGCCGTCGATCCGGCCGCGCGCCAGTTCGTCGAGGCCCGCTTCGGCGCTGGCCGCGTCGACCAGCTCGACGCCGGCATCGTGCAGCAGCGTGTGCATCGCCCGGCGCGAGGCCTCGTCGTCGTCGATCAGCAGCACGCGGCGCAGGGCCGGCGCGGCGGTATCGGCCTGCGGGTGCAGCAGGCGATCGAAGGCCGACAGCAGCGCGGCCTTCGATACCGGCTTGGTCAGGAAGCCGATGGCGCCCGCTTCCAGCCCGCGCGCGGCGGGATGGCCGCCAGCGATGGATCGGCCTTCATCCGGTCGATCACCGCCCAGCCGTCCATGCCGGGCAGCATGACGTCCAGCAGCACGCCGGTCGGCCGGAACGTGCGTGCCAGCTGCAGGCCGGTTTCACCATCGCCTGCCGCCAGCACGCGATAGCCCCGGCGGCGGATCAGCTCGGCCAGGATCCGCGCGAAGGCCGGATCGTCCTCGACGATCAGGATCGTGGTGTCGCCGTCGCGGATCAGCTCGCGGTCATCGACGATGGTCGGCGTCGGCGCCAGCCCCAGGGTCTGCGCCGGCGTCGGCGCGGAAGTGCGGGCCACGGGCGGGATCGCGGATGGCAGCGGGATCGCCGCTTCCGGCAACCGCCGGACCGGCGACCCGACAGGGTCGCCGTCGTCGCCGGCAGGCTCGGGCGGCGGCGTTTCCGGCATCACCACGGTGAACGTGCTGCCGCTGCCGAACCGGCTGCTCATGACGATGTCGCCGCCCAGCCGGCGCGCCATGCCGCGGGCAATCGACAGGCCCAGCCCGGTGCCGCCGAACTGGCGGCTGGTGCCGGCATCGATCTGCTGGAAGTTCTGGAACAGCTTGTGGAACTTGTCTTCCGGGATGCCGATGCCGGTGTCGGTGACGGCGATTGCGATGCTGTGCTCGCGCGCAAGCCCCGGCGGCAGCGGAAGGGCGGGCGACGGCCGGCCGATCTGCACGTCGACGCGGCCGCTGCGGGTGAACTTGAAAGCGTTGCCGAGCAGGTTGTTGGCGATCTGCTCCAGACGGCTGCCATCAGTACGGATCACGGCCGGCAGCCCATCGTCGATGCTGACCTCGAACGCCAGCCCCTTCTCGCGGGCGACGTGGCGGAAGTTGCGGCGCAGCGTCTGCGCCAGCGCGCCGAGTTCCAGCGGGTCGATCACCACTTCGAGCTTGCCGGCCTCGACCTTGGACAGGTCGAGGATGTCGTTGATCAGCTGCAACAGCTTGGTGCCGCTTTCATGGATGACGTTGGCCGATTCCACCTCGTCCGGCGACAGGTGGCCGTCGTCGTTGTCGGCCAGGCTGCGCGACAGGATCAGCAGGCTGTTGAGCGGCGTGCGCAGCTCGTGCGACATGTTGGCCAGGAACTCGCT
>CAYPJK010000548.1:0-330 GCA_964411025.1 uncultured Nevskia sp. | reverse complement strand
GCTCTTGTACTGGCTCGCGCGGGCCAGGGCATCGGCCTTGTCCTGCGTCTCGCGCTGCAACTCCTGCAGGATCAGCTGCTGTTCCTGCAGCGTGGCGCTGCGATTGACCAGCGATTCGTTGGTGACCTTGAGCTCCTCCGACTGCAGCCGCAGCTCCTCTTCGGACGCCCGCAGCCGCGTTGACTGTTCTTCCAGCAGGCGGGTCTTGGCTTCGAGCGCCTCGTTGGTGGCGCGCAGTTCTTCCTGCTGCACGCGCAGCGATTCCTCCGAGGCCTGCAGCTCCTCGGACTGCGCCTGGGTTTCGGCCAGCAGCTCCTGAGTGCGCAGCGC
>CAYPJK010000547.1:0-2186 GCA_964411025.1 uncultured Nevskia sp. | reverse complement strand
GGCCCAGCGCGTGTACATGCGCAGCAGCATCGACGCCCAATCCTGTGCCTCGGTGCCGCCGGCGCCGGCCTGGATGTCGAGGAAGCAGTTGTTGGCGTCGGCCTCGCCGGCAAACATCCGCTTGAATTCCATGTCTTCGGCGATCACCCGAAAACCGTCGACTTCGCGGGCAATCGAGGCGACGGACGCTTCGTCACCTTCCTCGGCGGCCATCAGCAGCAGCTCGAGCGCATCGGCAAGCCCGGCGCGAACCTTGTTCAGCGGCTGGGTGATGCCTTCGAGCATCGCGCGTTCACGGCCCAGGGCCTGCGCGCGTTCCGGGTTGTCCCAGACATCGTTCTGCTCGAGTTCCTTGACGACTTCGTCAAGGCGTTCGCACTTCACATCGTAGTCAAAGATAGCCCCGCAGGGCGTCGAAACGCGCCTGCAGGGCTGTGATCTCGCTCTTGATCGGGTTGATTTCCACGGCACTGGGGATTTGGTGGGGCGCGCAGTATAGTCGCCGCCCACCGAGGGATGAACATTGGTTGTCGCTGCCGGCGGCATCGTGATAAAAATCCGAGTCGACGGGTACCATATCGTTCGGTCGGGATCACCCGAGCATTCCACCCGCAGTACCACACGAACAAAAGCGCAGGGGAAACTGATGAAGAACTTCCGCATCCGGCCGCAGGGGCTGATGCTTCTGGCCCTCGGCTCGGGCCTGGTGACCACCGCACATGCGCAGGACGAGGACCGCCGGTTCTACGTCTCGCCGATGGGCACCTACACGATCTTCGACAACGGCCGGTCGACGCAGGGCGACAACGGCCCCGGCGGCAGCATCGCCATCGGCAAGAAGGTCACCAGCAACCTCGACCTCGAAATCTTCGGTCACTACAGCAACCTGCCGAACGGCGGTGCTGGCAAGGACTTCAAGCTCTACGGTGCTGGCGCGGGCGCCAACATCTTCCCGTTCCCGACCAACCCGATCTTCGGCGGCGCCTACGTGCGTCTGGCCGTGTCGCGCGGCCAGGGCAAGGATGCGCAGGGCCCGATCGCCGACTACACCTCGACGCTGTTCGACGCCGGCCTCGGCTACAACTTCGTGATCTCGAAGAATGCGCTCGGCCCGTTCGGTCCCGGCCTGTCGATGCGCCTCGAAGCGCTGTATCGCCACGACGCGCACGGCCGCAACCAGCTCGGCATCGACTCCGGCCCGGACCAGTACTTCCAGGATCTGGTGATTGGCCTCGGCTTCCGCATTCCGCTCGGCGGCCGCGCCGGCCCGGCGGTTGAAGCCCCGAGCGAGCCGGTGGCTGTGGTGCCGGTCGAAGAAGCCGCGCCGGTCGAAGAGCCGGCCGCCGCGCCGGCCGAGAAGCCCTGCGAACCGCCGGTTCCGGGCCAGCCGATCAGCCTCGAAGGCTGCAAGGAAGGCGACACGCTGGTGCTGCGTGGCGTGAACTTCGAGTTCGACAAGTCGAAGCTGACGGTCAACGCCAAGGCCCTGCTCGACCCGGTTGCCGACGCGCTGCTGGCCCGTCCGGACATCAAGGTCGAAGTCGATGGTCACACCGACTCGAAGGGCAGCGATGCCTACAACCTGAAGCTGTCGGATGCCCGCGCCGCCTCGGTGATGGCCTACCTCGTCAGCCGCGGCGTCGACGCCGGCCGGATGACCAGCAAGGGCTTCGGCGAATCGCAGCCGGTGGCGGACAACGCGACCGATGAAGGCCGCGAACTGAACCGCCGCGTCGAGCTGAAGATCACCGAATCGGCCGGCCCCGGCGTGACGGCAGCCCCGGCCAACGACGTTCCGGCCTCCGAAGCGGCGCCGGCAGAAGCGGCACCTGCGGAAGCTGCGCCGGCTGAGGAAGCCGCGCCGGCCGAAGCGGCCCCGGCAGAAGCCGCCCCGGCGGAAGAAGCCGCTCCGGCTGCTGAAGAAGCCGCGCCGCCGGCAGACGCTGCGCCGGCTGCCGAGGAAGCCCCGGCCGCCGAATCGTCGGCTGCCGAAGCGCCGGCTGAAGAAGCCGCCGCTCCCGAAGAAGCACCGGCCGAAGAACCGGCCGTCGAAGGCTGAGCAGCACCTGATCGCTGGCCGCGCTAGCGCGGTCAGCATCGAATTCCCCGCACCGGGCAACCGCTGCGGGGTTTTTTTATGGCCTGCGTGCGAGGGCTCCGCGTTCAGCCCGCGCGACGGCCGACGA